>JBHPIX010000001.1:0-75985 GCA_042568285.1 Patescibacteria group bacterium
CCAACAATTCATAGATATTTAAAAGAATTAAAAAAAGAAAAAAAAATTGAATTAATAGGACATCCTCAGGCAGTGAGAGGAAAAAATAAAGCATTTTGGAGATTAATAAAATAGAATAATGACACAGATAAATGATACAGATACATAGAATAATCGCCTAAATTTACAGGTTTTATCTGTATCTAAACTTATAAGCATATACAGATAATGATACTAGCATATCCAATTTTTAGCTAAAATGCAACGATTTTACTGTATCATTAAAAAGCATTGATACAGGTTTAATAGTGATAAATCTATGAACCAACCAAAAAATAATCAAATAATAATCTATAACACTAAAGACGGAAAGGCGAAATTGGATGTTCGGCTGGAAAATGAGACTGTTTGGCTAAGCCAAAAACAGATGGCGGAGCTTTTTGATACTACAAAACAAAATATTAGCCTGCATTTAAATAATATTTTTACAGAGCGTGAATTATTAAAAGATTCAGTTGTCAAGGATTTCTTGACAACTGCCGATGATGGGAAAAATTATAAAACGCAATTTTTAATTGACAAAAAATAATTAATGTAGTATCATAAAAAATTAAATATGTTCTTTTTTAATAATAATTTTAGACAATAAGGAGTAATTGATTATGCGAAGAGAAAAAAGGGAATTTTTTGTGGGAAATTGTTATCATACATATCATATTTATTATAATTATATAATAAATAATTCATTGCCACCTATTAAGTGTATTAAATTGATAGAGACGGCTTTGCAAATTAAAAACCTTGATGACATTCTTAGAATAGAAGGATCAATAGTTGGAGAGTTATATGATATGCATATAAAAGATAAAAAAGATAATTATCCATGTGAAAGTATTATTATGATTAAGACAGAAAAAATCCTTTGTTTAGATTGATAATTATAACGCATTAAGCCGTTCCTAAATTTTTATAATAGGAACGGTTTTTTTTTATAACCACACACCCCTAGCCCCTCTGATAGAGGGGAATTAATATGTATATGCAAAATTATAGTTTTATGATATTATAATGATATATGATAGCAAAAAATGATGAAAAAATAATTAAAGAATTATTAAGCAGGGGAAATTGAATTTGAAAAACCAATATATGGCGATACAGGAAGTTGAATTATTAAGCAGGGGAATTGAAGAGATAATAGATGTAAATTGTTTGAAGAAAAAGCTAAAAAGCGGTAAAAAGCTTAGAATTAAATTTGGAATAGACCCGACGAGCCCGAATATACATATTGGAAGAGCAATACCATTGCTTAAATTAAGGGATTTTCAACAGCTTGGACATAAGATAGTTTTTATAATAGGAGATTTCACTGGAACTATTGGCGATACTTCTGATAAAGACAGCGAAAGACCGATGCTGACTGAAAAGCAGGTTAAAGAGAATATGAAAAGCTATATAGAACAGGCTGGCAAGTTACTGGACATTAAAAAATGCGAGATTCATTATAATAGCGAATGGCTTAAAAAATTAAAGTATCATGAAATTTGCAGGCAAGCTAATATATTTTCTTTAAATGAATTTATTTCAAGGGAGAATATTAAAAAAAGATTAGACGGGGGAAAAAGAGTGTCTCTTAGAGAATTGTTGTATCCTCTTATGCAAGGGTATGATTCTGTTGCCATAAAAGCTGATGTTGAAATTGGAGGGACTGATCAGAGATTTAATCTATTGGCTGGCAGGGAATTACAGCGGAATTATGAACAGAAAGCTCAGGATATTATAACTAACCCGCTGATAGAAGGTTTAGATGGCAGAAAAATGAGTTCAAGTTGGAATAATACTATAAATTTATTTGATTCAGCGAATGAAATGTATGGCAAAGTTATGTCCCTTAGTGATGATTTAATTATAAAATATTTTATTTTAACTACTAGAATGGATTTGGATGAAATAGAGAAATATAAAAAAGCCATAAAAGCTGGCGGTAATCCAAGGGATTATAAAATGAAATTAGGTTTTAAAATTGTTAAATTATATTATTCAGACAAGGAAGCTAAAAAAGCTGAAGAATATTTTATAAAAACTTTCAGCAAAAAAGAGGTTCCTGATAAGATGTCTGAAATAAAGCCAAGCAATTATGATGTTATAACAGCGCTTGTGGAATCTGGAATATGCAAAACAAGAACTGACGTTCGGCGGGTGATTTTGCAAAAAGGAGTTAAATTAAATAAAGAGGTTGTAGCTGATGGTAAAAAAAGTGTAAAAAAGGGTGATATTATACAAAAAGGCAAGAGGTTTTTTGTTAAAGTAGGGTAATATATAAAAGACACGAAACACGCGAAGGGGAAGTGGAAAACACGAAAAGCACGAATGTGGGGAGAGTGTGAGTTTTAAATTTTATGTTTATGGAAAAAAATCAAGATATAAAAAATTTAAACAAAAATATAAAGGAATTAAATAAAAGCTTTGGGAAAGCTAATTCATTTAAGCTTTCTTTTTTTAGGGGGCTGATGGTTGGCGTTGGAACAGCGATTGGCGCAACTATTATAGCCGCTATGGTAGTGACCATTCTGCTCAAAACAATAAAGACAGCTAAAAATATTCCGTTTTTTGGTGAACTTATAGAAACTACGAAAATAGAAAAATTTATTCCGCAGGAAGATGAAACTGGCGAAATAGAAATCAATGAAGATGAGCAGAATTTGTCTGTTAAAAAAATAGAACAGGAACAGATGTTTGAATCAGCGCGCGCGTATATTAAAAAATACAGCGCGGAAGGTATGGAAGTAGAACTGTCAATAATTAATCAAGTTGATAAATGGGCTATATTGCAAGTAGTTCCCGTTACCATAGAAACAGATAATGCTTCTGTTATTATGGAAAAAGTTGAAGGCAAATGGATCACTCGGGAATTTGGCACTTTTTTATCTCCAGAGTGGATGGATAAAGCCCCTGAATTATTTATTGAAGATTAGTAGAGAACAAAAAATTTTGTTCTTCGAAAATTTTGTTCTCCGAATCCATTTAGTATCAAAAAACCGCCCCTTGCGAGGCGGTCTTTTTATGACAAATAGTTTTGTCATTGAATTTGTTTTGCTATTAGAAGTTGTTTCTAGGTCTCATTGGACGAGCTTCGTTTACTGTTAATGTTCGTCCGTCAAGTTCTTTACCATTCCACATTTCTATAGCTGTTTCAGCTTCGTCGTCATTTGTCATTTCTACGAAACCAAAACCTTTTGAGCGTCCTGACATTTTATCCATAATTATAACAGATGAGTCAACACTGCCAGCTTGGGCAAATGCGTCTTTTAAGGAATCCTCAGTTGTGTTATAAGAAATGCCACCGACGAATAATTTTTTAGCCATAATACTTTAAGAAAATTGTATAGTCAAAGATTTAAAATTTATATTATAAATATAAAAATTAAATTTTGCTATTTATTATATTGTAAGTCGACCTATTTTCTTGGATTATCCGCGCGCTATCCAGTTTTAGGACTTCGCGCGGTGGTTCCCGTTTTCTAAGACCAAAAAATTATTTGTCTTAATGCTATATTGCATGTGGGGCTTGCCCCAGTGAAAGGGAAGAGTTAAGAATACTTACAATCTTTATTATACATTATTTTTATAAAATGTCAATAGGTTGCGAAAAAAGGGAGTTTTTGTTAAGATAGTGTTATGGAAGAGATAGAAGTAAAATTTTTAAATATTAACCCAGTTGAGATAGAGAATAAGTTGAAAAAGCTGGGGGCAGATAGGCAATTTGAGCGACTTTATAGGCGACGCGTTTTTGATTATCCTGATTTGAGATTAGATAAGCAGGGCGCGTGGCTACGGCTTAGGGATGAGGGTGATAGCATTAAATTAGCTTTTAAACAAAGGATTGGAATGTCTAATTTTGATGGAAAATTAAATGATATCGGTATGGAGGAAATAGAAATTGAAGTTAGCGATTTTGATAAAACAGCTGATATTTTGTTAAAAAGCGGATTAAAGGAAAAATTTTATCAGGAAAATAAGAGAATAAGGTATGTTTTTGATAATATTGAATTTGATATAGATTTTTGGCCAAAGCTTGATCCGTATTTAGAAATAGAAGCTACAAGCTGGGATGATATTGATCGCGGAATTAAGCTTTTAGGATTAAACCCAGACGATAAGAAAATTTTTTCAACGAATCGGATTTATAAACTTAAAGGAATAGAAATTTTAGATTATAAAATAACTACTTTTGAACGGATGGTTAAAGGGGATAATAAAATGTTTTAGAATAATAACTCATACACGGATGTCTTATTTGTAAGATAGGATATTTGTATGTAAGGAAAAGAATCCCCCTGTCCCTCCCGGTCATCCGACAGGACTTCGCCTTTATAAAAGGGGGAACTAGAGGAATTAGTTCGATTAGTTCCTCCCTCTGTGCCTGCCCGCCGAATTGGAGGGAGGGGGGACAGGGGGATTCTTTAAATAAGTTCTTTAAACAATAAAAGATGTAAAACCATTAACAAAAAGGTCGTTGTCGCCCGCCGAATCGGCGAGGCTACGGCGGACCAAAGGAGGATTGATAATGAAAGAGAATCAAGAACTAACAGAAATAATTGTCCCAAAATTTTTTGACGCGCACGCTCATCTGCGGGAAAAAGACATTCAGAATAATATATTATGGATTGTTTTAAAAGAAATGGTTAAATATTGTTTTGGCGCTGTGGTAATGCCAAATCTTTCTAGGCCAGTTTGTAATATAGAAGATGTTGGGTTTTATTCTAACAATATTAAGGAAAATTTAAAATGGATAAACAGTAGATATTCATCGTCTGAATTCCAAACTGTAATGACAATACAGCTTACTGACATTGAAAAAAAATATTTATGCAAAGCGACAACTCCAGAAATAATTTTAAAAGCGCATCAAGGCGGAGTAAAAGCGGGTAAAGCGTATCCTGTCGGCGCTACAACAAATTCTGCAAGAGGCATAAAGAATTTTCGTTCGCAGGCGATGAAGATGGTTTGGAAAACTATGGAAGATCTTGGCATGCGAGCGCTTCTACATCCTGAACAGCCCGGCGTTTTTTGTATGGATAAAGAGAAAAAGTTTTTTGATACAGTAAGGTGGTTAGTTGATAAGTATCCAAAACTTAAAATAGTGTTGGAGCATATAACAAGCGCTGAAGCAGTTAATTTTGTTAAGCAATTGCCTGATACAGTAAAAGCTACTATTACGGCTCATCATTTAATTTTAACATTAGATGATATTATCGGTGGCAAATTGCATCCGCATAATTTCTGCCATCCTATACCAAAACGACCTAAAGATAGGGATGCGTTAATTCAAGCCGCTATTAGCGGCAATCCTAAATTTTTCTTTGGTAGCGATAGAGCTCCGCATTTAAAAAAAAATAAAGAATGCGCCACTGGTTCTGCTGGCGTTTATTCTGGACCTGTTGTTCCTTCAATATTAGCTAAAATTTTTGCTGATAATTACGCAATTGATAAGTTAAAAGATTTTACTTCTACTTTCGCGTCTGATTTTTATGATATTACTCCTTCTACTAAAACTATAAAGATAGTTAAAGAACCGTGGCGGGTTCCTAAAATGTATGACGAAATTGTTCCTTTTCTCGCAGACCAGACTCTTGATTGGCGGCTTGCGGATTAAGTATTTATAAAAAAAATAGGCGATGAATAAATAAATATTCATCGCCTTTTAAAATAGCTGGGGAGCTTATAGATTATTAAAGATCGGGAAGTGGATCATAAGGTATCCTGCCTAATGTTATTTCATATTTTGGCATTTCAATGATAGCGTAATTTCTGCCTTGAATGATATCTCCTGGATTAAGGAATATGACATTTATATCCTCCTCATAAAAAGCATCGTGAGTAAAACCTGATAAAATAAATTTCACCTGTGAATGTTCTCTTTGGATTTGGCGCGCTAAACAATTCATATCAAACTCGGATTTAGATATGAGATCAGATCCTAAATCCCAGTGAACAAAAAATCCATAGCCTTTAATAGGAGTTATTTTGTCTTCTATTTTATGCCAATTTTTAAATGTTTGTGTTTGTATTTGCCTTTGTATCAAGCTATAGTGTACTTGGAATTTATCTAATTCAGAAATACCTATGTCATCTAAGTTAATATTGCCACAGTGTATAATATCTGTGACATTTCTTTCTAAAAAAAGATTTCTTAGTTTTTCCCAAAAAGTAGGATCTTTTTTAGATATGTCCGCGCTATCTGAAATTATAGCTACTTTTAATTCTGGCGCTATACTCTGGCACATAGGTATTCTGCTATAAATTATTTCCTCTTTTTCAGTATCAATTATGGCATAACCGCAACCGCCTGCTATGCCCATAGGATTTTCTATAGCGCCGGGATTAATAAATGTAATCAATCTGTATTTAAGACAAATTTGATGGTGAGTGTGTCCTGAAAACATATATCGCACATTATCATACTCTTTTCTTATCTCATCGAGCGTTTCCTTTAGTTTTGCTTCAGATCCCCTAAGTAATTCAAAAGACCTTTTATGACCTACATATACTCTAGTTTTTTCTTTTAATTTGCGCAAATCAACAATCCTCTCATTAGGGTGAGTGAATGTCCAATTATTAGGAGGAGAACAAAATGGTATATTATTCCTGTCTTTTGTCTTTTTTTCAGACTGGCAAAGTTGTGTCTGCTCATCTGTCAACGCGCAGAATACAGGTAAGTTGCCAAATAATTTTTTATTTACATGATTTTTTGATATATCTCCGCAGTGTATAATTATTTCTACTCCATATCTTTTAAATATTTCTATTATATGACGAGTAGCTTTTTGCTTATCTCCATGAGTATCTGAAAGTATTCCTAGTTTCATCTTTTTTCTCCTTTTGTCAGCCATAGCTTTGCGACGGCGACCTTTTTGGTTAAAAATATTAAGTGATTGTTGTCGAAAAGAGCATTCGGCAACAGTTACAATTAGATAAAAAAAAATTGTAAAGAGCTATAATAATAATCCAAATCTCCGAATACCCGCCCGAACGACTGAATGGTTCAGTCGGGCAGGTATCCGAATGACCCGAAAAATCCCTGCCTGACGGCAGGCAGGCGAATTACAATCCGAATGCTCATTATATAGATTAGTATAACAGTAATATAAAAAAAAATATTTGTCAATATTGCGCTTATTATAAAAAGATTGTAAGGTTATGGGTAATAATATATAGTTCTTATAATTAGAATTTTACCCTTTTTGTCATTCCGCGCTTGACGCGGAATCTAGTGTTAAACTTGATGTTAGATCCCGCCAGTCTCGACTAGCTCGAGCCTAGGCGGACATCAAGTGCGGGATGACAATTCCCCATTATAGGAGGACTGAACATTGATAATTAAAGAGTAAAGGGATTTTTTTAAAACAGAACCCCACCCTGTCCCTCCCCTCAAAGGGGAGGGAACTATGTGCCAAGGCATAATTTTAAAAAAGGTCGCCGTCGCAAAGCTATGGCTGACAAAAGGAGAAATTAGATGAACAAAAATTTTTGGAAACCGCCGTATTATTATTTTGACAAAAAAGTGAGAGGACCTTTTACTATACCAGCAGGTATAGTAACAACAAGAAAGGAGATTATTGAACTTATAGCATGGGAAATTCCAGAAGTTGGCATATTAACAACAAAGAGCACGAGTTTAAACCCGCGCGAGGGAAAAAAGGAGCCGATTATAGGATATGCTGGTCAATATTCTTTATTTAATGAAGTGAGATTAGCTAATCTGGGAGCAGAAAAAACAGCTGAATTTTTATCTAAACTAAATATTCCAAAAAATAAAGCTATAGTTGGCTCTGTTATTGGAAGTACTCCCGAAGAAGTCAAATCTGTCGCAGTAATATTGGCGCCGTATGTTGATGTTATTGAAATCAATGTGTCTTGTCCGAATGATGAAAAAGCAGGATTGGCAGTAGGTCAAGACGCTATTCTTGTCCATAAAATAGTAAGCGCGGTAGTTGATGCTGTTAAACCAAAACCTGTAACAGTAAAGATCGCGGCAAGTTTGGATATTTATTCTGTAGTAGTGGTTTCTAAAGAGGCAGGCGCTTCTGGAATTGTAGCGATAAATACAGATGGGCCTAAGGAATATAACCATAATGGACATTTAGTTTTGAAAGGAGGAGAATCTGGCGAAAAGATTTTTAAGCTGCTTTTAAGAACCGTTAAAACATTGCAAGGGCTTCTTTCTGTTTGTCCTAATATTTATCCTTGCGGAGGAATTGGATCAGCAAGACAAATACGGACATTAGTTGAAGCTAAAGCGCAGTTTGTAGGAACAGGGATTGGTACAGCTATTGGGGGTATGCGCTTGCAAGAAAAGAAATTGTTTTTTAACATATTGATGGATGATCTGCGAAAGGGGAAAAATAACGCAAAAGAATTTCGGCACGATTTTTCTGAAATGAAATATAGAAAACGTACAGTTACGGGGATTAAAGAAATTTCAGAAGATGTTTTTACCATTACATTAAACGGAACTATTAAAATAAATCCAGGTCAATTTATTTTTGCAATGATTCCTGAAAAAGGAGAGAAGCCATTTTCCGCGCTGGATGTAAATAGTAAAAGTTTTTCTCTGTTAATTCAAAAAAGGAGATATTTTACTAAGGAATTGTCAGAGCTTAATAATGGAGATGATATTTATATCAGAGGACCGCATGGAAGATCTCCGCGACTTCAAGGTAGAATTTTATTAGTTGGAGGAGGAACTGGAGTAGCTGGATTATATCTTTTTGCTAAAGAATATAAAAATACATTTGCCATTTTAGGAGCTAAAGAAAAAATTCCTTATTTTGGCATGTTTTCTACTTTTTGCAAGAAAGTCTTACCAATTATTGAAAATCAGGAAGAAAGGAGAAGATTAGTTACAGATTGTTTAGATTATTTTATAGAAAGTATTAAACCAGATTATGTGTTAAATTGCGGTCCGAAAGAGATGGTGATGAAAGCTATAGAGATTGAAAGGAAGTATTTATCTGAGGATAAAATTTTATCTGCAACAGAGGAGATTACTAAATGTGGCGAGAGTGTTTGTGGCAGTTGCGCTACTCCAAAAGGGTATTGTAGTTGTGTTGATGGACCGTTTATGACGGCGGATAAGATATAAAACAATGAAGAATATTTATTATTGTTTTAAACGCCCCGCTGATTAACGCGGATATTAAGCCGCAAGAAATGCTATTGAATTTTCGTTAAATTTTTGAGGCGCGGCTTGACGCTGATATACGCGGATATGTGACAGTAATTGTAACTGGTGAGTTAACAAAAGGTCGCCGTCGCAAAAGCTATGGCGAACCAAAGGAGAAAGAAATGAAAGAAATGCCATCAGTATTAGTAGCAATGGTAACACCATTTGTTGATATGACTTGTCAATTGGATCATCCTGTAATAAATTTCAAATTGTTTAAAAAACATATTGAATTTTTATGCTCCCAAGGAGTTGGACTACTTCCAATGGGAACAACAGGAGAGTCTCCTGTTGTAAGTGACATTGAGCATAAGAAAGTAATACAAATAACACAAGAGGAGGTTTGCAAAAAAAAATCTGATATTTTTGTGTTAGCGGGAACAGGATCTAATAGTACATGGGAAGCAGGGCAATATACAGCGACAGCTAAAGCTTGCGGATGCGACGGGGCGTTGCTTGTAACTCCATATTATAACAAGCCTGCTTCGGAGCAGATGCTTAAAGAATATTTTATTCCTATTGCTAAGAAATTTCCTGATATGCCGATAATACCTTATCTTATTTCAGGACGGACAGGCAGTGTGTTTGTTCCACCTGATTTAGCAATATTAGTTGACCAGTGTCCTAATGTAGTCGCTGTAAAGTACGCTGAACCAGAACTTCATAACGCGAGAGAAATTCGTAGGTTGCTGCCTGATCCTGAAAAATTTGGAATTCTTTCAGGGGATGATAATAGGACTTTGCAAATCATCACTGATACTAACATTAAAGCATGCGGAGTTATTTCGGTCATGGGGAATATTGTTCCAGCGGCTATCAAGGAAATGTGCGATTTAGCTTTGGTAGGCAGAAAAGTTGAAGCTTCTTATATTCAAGAAAAATTAAAGCCATTGTTTGGATTAGTTAGTGTTAGCGGTTCAAGAACAATTGATGTTCCCGGAGATAAATTATATTATTTGGATAAATATCCAAATCCCGGACCTATTAAAACAATAATGAATGGGCTTGGAATAAATGCAGGTCATTGCGCTCCGCCTCTTGGGAAGATGTCATTGTTGTTGGTTCAAATTATTAGAGATATTGTTCGCAAAGTTTGGAGAACATACCCTGAGTGTTTACATCCTCTTGCTGATTTTTATGATTTGGATATAGAGGAGCGATTAGAAGATGACGATGTTTGGCATCAGTTGGCTTATGAGGAATAACTAAATTTTAATGGAATAAAGATATGAAAGGAATATATAATGGAAAAAGATATGTATAAAGAATTAGGAGTTGATTCTGACAAGTCAGATATAGCTAAAACATTTGATGAAGTTAATGATAATGACTTCCCAAATGCTTTTTGCAATATGCTTACTGATCCAAAAAATTCTGATATGTTAATTATTAAACATGCGGACGGGGTAGGGAGCAAAAGTGTTCAAAGGTATTTGCATTATTTACAAACAGGCGATAAAACAATTTTTCAAGGAGACATTTTTGACGCGGTTTCTATGAATACAGGCGACATAGCAGCAGTTGGGGCTGTGTTTTGCCCTTATATCGCTACTAACACAACAGCTATAAATGCTATAAATGTTAACAAAAATCTTATAAAAGAACAGTTTGCCATAGGAATTAAAAAAATAAAAGAGCTATACAGAAAATATTGCTTTGACTTTTTCTGGCTTGGAGGAGAAACTGCTGATTTGCCTGACCAGACTTCTTCTTATATTTTAGATGTTGATATTTATACTAGAGTTGAAAGACAAAAAGCTATCATAGGAAATGTTGAGCACGACGATATTATTTTTGGTTTTTCAAGTGGAGGCAGAGCTATCTGGGAAGAAAAAAAGAATTCAGGGCAGATGTCTAATGGTCTTACTATGAACAGAATCGCGCTTATGCATTCAGATTATACTAAAAAATATCCTTTTTTATTTCGCAATGAAGCTCCATGTCGTGGCAAATATGAAGTTTATGATTATTTAGATGATTTAGGCATGACAGTTAGCGATGCGCTTACTTGTCCAACTCGGCAATGGGCGATTGTTGTAAAAATGCTTATTGAAGAACTTGAGAAAAATAATGCTTTGCATCTATTGCACGGAATGTGCATGAATACAGGAGGAGGGAACACTAAGATTAAAAATATAGGCAATAATATTAAGTATGTTAAAATACTTCCAAAGCCATTGCCGTTATTTAGATTAGTTCAATCTGAAACAGGCGAATCTTGGAAAAATATGTATCAAGCCCAGAATATGGGAATAGGATTTGAAGTTGTTGGTTCTGCAGAAGGCGGATTTTTAAAAAATGCAATTGAAGAAGTTTCTAAAAAAACAAATGTGAGAAGTTATCTTTTGGGAAAATGTTATAATTCACCAGAAGATAAAAATCAAGTTGTTCTTGATACTGATTATGGGATTTTTGAGTATTGATCTTTAAATTAATAGTATAGATATTTATTAGGGCGAATTTTCAGGTTATAAACTTGAAAATTCGCCCTTTTTTTTGTTTTTTGGTATAATTGTAGTTAGTCTATAAAGTTCATAAAGTCTATAAAGTCGTAAAGTCTGTAAAGAAAGTATGTTGTCATTCCGCACTTGATGCGGAATCTAGTTGTTTAAAAGTGTATCTTAACTAACTGGATCCCGCATAATCGTTGCTACGATTTGCGGGATGACAAAAGGGAAGTGTCAAGCCTCGGCGAGCCGGCGGGTAAGCACGGGATGACAAAACATAAGTAATCGTGGTATGACAAGAAAACACCAATCCCATATAACATCAAATATAATTTATGCTTAAAAAAATAATACTTATAATATCAATAATAGTCGCGTTGTTTTTTGTAATTCCTTTTGCGTTGCGTGATCCTAATGCTTCTTTATTAAATGAATCAGAAGAAATAACTTGGCAGATGTTTTTAGTGGATGAACAAGAACAAAAGGATGATGTTGTGGCTGATGTTTTTTTGAAAGAAGAAATTTTAGTAAATGAAATAGAAAAAAATGAGCAAGCTAATTCTGAAAAAGTTAAGTTGCTTGTAATTGACGATAATGAGGAAAAAATAGATGAGCGAAATGTTTTTTTAAAAGTTCCATTCACTCCGCAGGCTCCTTTTGCGAATTGGGATGATGTTCGCCAGCAGGATGGATGTGAAGAAGCGTCTGTCCTAATGGCAATGAGATGGATTGAAAATAAACAATTATCGCTTGAGGAGGCGGAAAAGGAAATTATTGCTATTTCAGAATATGAAAAAAGAGAATATGGAGAAGCTATTGATACCTCAGTTCAAGATACTGTTAGTAGAATTATAAAAGGATATTTTAAATATGAAAATAGTAAAGTAAAAGAAGATATAAATTTAGAAGATATTAAACAAGAAATTTTTAAAGGAAATCTTGTAATTGTTCCAATGGACGGCATAAAGTTAAATAATCCGTATTATACTCCTCCTGGACCTGAACGGCATATGCTTGTTATTAGGGGATATGATACTGAAAAAAAAGAATTTATCACTAATGATCCTGGCACTAAAAAAGGTGAAGCGTATTATTATCCTGAACAGCATTTTTTTAATTCTATTAGAGATTATTTAACAGGAGATCATAAGCCGATTGAAGTGGTGGAAAAGAATATTATAATAGTTGGGGGGGAGTAATAGTAAATATAATCAATTTAAATTTTACTTAATGTCATCCCGCACTTGATGCGGGATCCATTTCTGGATTCCGTGTCAAGCACGGAATGACATAAACATATACTATTTCTAATTTCTAAATTTTCGACTTTACAGACTTTACGGACTTTCGACTTTACGACTTTATAGACTAATTTTATATGAAAAAAGTAATGGTTTTTGGGACATTTGATATATTTCATAAAGGGCATCAGAGTTTTTTAAAGCAAGCAAGAGGATACGGAACATATTTGATAGTTGTAATTGCTAGAGATCGCACTGTGATTAATTTAAAGGGGAAAATGGCTAAAAATAGCGAAAAAATGCGCGCCAAAATAATTATGTCTAGTGGATTAGCAGATAAGGTAATTTTAGGGCAATTAAGAAATAAATATAATATTATTAAGAAATATAGCCCAGATGTTATATGTTTAGGGTATGATCAGTTTAGTTTTTCTGAAGGATTAAATAATAAATTGAGAGAGTTTGGCTTAAATAAGGCAAAAATTGTCCGCTTGAATGCATTTTGTCTAGATATTTATAAATCGTCAAAATTGGCATCTTGACAATTTTTTAAAATATGCTATAATAAAGATATCATACAGAAAATAAGTGTTAAAAATTTAGATTATTTATTTTTTAATTTAGGCTTTCATTTTATGTTTGTTATTTTGAAAAAAAAATAATAAATTGTAATGAAATGCTAGAAAACAGTATGGCAGTTAAAGATCAAGAGTTTGTGGAACAAGTTGTAAAATCCATTGTTTCTCATCCCGAAGATGTATCAACAGAAAGAACTGTTGATGAAAGGGGAGTTCTAATCACATTAAAAATTAATCAGGAAGATATGGGTTATGTGATTGGAAGAAAAGGTCAAACAGCAAGAGCTATTCGCACATTGGTAAAAATAGTTGGAGCTCAGAATAATGCTCGCGTAAATTTGAAAATTGAGGAGCCAGAAGGTTCTATGAGACGAACTTCAGAAGCTTCTGAAGTTTCAACAGATGCTTCTGATATTTCAACAGACGCTGTTGACGAATTAAAAATATAATACATTATAATTAAATAATATAAAGACCGTGGTTCGCCACGGTTTTTATATTGCTTTTATTTAGTGGAAAGGATATAATTAATTTAATATCATTGTCATCCCGCACTTGATGTCCGCCTAGGCTCGAGCTAGTCGAGACTGGCGGGATCTAACATCAAGTTTAACACTGGATTCCGCGTCAAGCGCGGAATGACAAAAAGTATAAGTTATTTTATAACAATAGAGCAATATAATATGACATATTATATATTAACAATTTTTCCAGATATTTTTGCTTCGTATGTTAATGAAAGTATTCTTAAACGAGCGCAAGAAAAAAGGATTATTAAAATTAAACCAATAAATTTTAGAGATTATACTGCTGATAAGCATAAAACAGTTGATGACAAACCGTATGGAGGGGGGACAGGAATGGTAATGAAAGTAGATCCAATATATAAAGCTTTAAAAAATTTAAAGCGACTTAATGGAAAGAGCAGGATTATTTTATTAACTCCGCAAGGTAAAAAATTTAGCCATAAAATAGCTCAACGGCTTTCTAAATATGAAAATGTTGTTTTTGTATGCGGTAGATATGAAGGCATTGACGCGCGCGTTGAAAAATTTGTTGATGAAAAAATTTCAATTGGCGATTATGTTGTAACTGGCGGGGAATTGCCTGCTATGGTTATGATTGATAGTATTACACGATTGCTTCCAGGAGTTTTGGGAAATAAAAATTCAATAAAAGAAGAAAGTCATTCTTCTGTAGGAATGATAGAATATCCTCAATATACACGACCTGAAGTTTTTGAAGCGGATGGTAAAAAAATAAAAGTCCCAAAGGTGCTTTTATCTGGCGATCATAAAAAAATCGCTGAGTGGCGGGGTAAGAATATGAAGAAAGCAAAGTAAATATTAACCTCCACCATAAACTCCATATCTATATCCAGATCAGATGTCAATTCTAGGCTCTGATTTTTTTATTTAATTTATATGTCATTATATATAATTTTTAATCTCTTAACTTACATAAATCAATAAAAAAGGCAAGGATTAAGAATTTTTTTTATAATTCTTCATCCTTGCCATGCAATATGTTTAGTGGTGTCTTATGTAAATGCCATTATTTGTGGCAATTACATCAAAGTTTTTTCCTCTATCCATTGACCAGACGATTAAACCATCGCCTGTCAATCCGTTATTATAGTTTGTCCAATTTTGACCATCATACAGCTTTATTCCAGAGCCGTAGGTAAGAGCAAAAATTTCTGTTGATGAATGAACATAATATCCTTGAAGTTCAAGGATCTGGATAGATATTTCTGTCCAATCTGCTCCTTTATTTGTGGAATAGAAATTACCGCAATATATTTTATCTGAGTCAGCGAAGGCGATTCCGGCGCCAGTTGAGATGCTATATTTGTCCCAAGTATCTCCGCCGTTATAGCTTAGGCGCGCGTATTTATCAATTGTATTATACACTGCCACAGTTCCATCAGAAGCTACATCAACCGCATCAAAAATAGAATTTATAGTTTGTAAGACATTTTCAGCTGTTGCCCAATTATCAGTAGTTTTCCATACGCCAGAATCCATTGTGCTTACATACCATGTTCTACTGTTCTTATCGCTTGGGTCAAAAGCGATTGTACCGACATATTCAAATTCAGTGTTTTCTAAATTTACATGACGATAAGTTTCAAATTTATTAAAACTTATGTATAGTCCGTTACCCCAAGAGGAGGCAAAAACTTTTTCAGGTCTAATTGTAGAGATTTCAATATCAGAAATTTTTACATCATTTAAATCGCTTTGTTCCCATGTTTTTCCAGAATCTTTGGAAATCCAAAGACCAGCAATCCCTACTCCAGCATAAATTGTGTTTGGATCATCCCTGTCTATTACTACAGAACGGCAAGTAATCCCATCAAATCCTAGTTGTATCCAATCTGTTTCTACAACAGGCGGATCTATTATGGGTTCATTAGGATCAGAATTTTCAATAACTATAGAATTGTTTTCATAATCTATAGGTTGATTGTTTATTATTACATCTAGCTCTATATTTATTATCGAGTTTTCAGATGAAGAATCTACAACCTCTACATCTGTTGGAGAGTTTTGCGACTGTGATGAAGATGAATCATCTTCTATTGTCATTGAAGAATCTTGCGATGAAGAATCTTCTATTGTTATTGAAGATGAATCTTCGCATCCTGAGCAATCTTGGCACCCTGCGCAATCAGAGCATTCTTCACAATCAACGCACTCTTCACAGTCAACACATTCTTCACAATCGGGGCAGTTAGTGTCTGGGCAATTACAGTCTGCATAATCTGAGCAATCAGTACAATTACAATCTGGCAATATGTAATCTGGGTTATTTGAGTTATTACAGTTTATAGAATTACAATCTATATGGATATTGTAATTTTTTTGGCATTCTTCTGAATTGCATTCTTCATAGATTTTTTCAGTCCCACCGCATCCAGAAATGAATAATGCAATTATAACAATCAATACAATACCGAAATTTTTAAAAAATTTGTTTGTCATTTTAATTTCCCTTTCTTTTTGTTAAATGACGTTTTTAGAAAAATGAAAAAATTTTCCCTATAAAATTCCTCCTTTCTTTTTGTTTTATCAATGAACTACGTTAAAAACATTACGATTCCGTACTAAAAGTTTTTAAACCCCACCCTTACCCCTCATATTTAATATAAAACTTTACCATAACATTGTAAAATAGTCAATGCCTTGACGGAAGAAATAAAAAAGTGTAAGATTATGATAATCTGGCACTCGGAGCAAGAGAGTGCTAAGGGGAGGTAATTTTAAATTTTAAATTTCAAATTTTAAAAAAACCTGCCCGACTTTGTCATTCAGGCGGGTATCAAATATTAAATTTTAAATAACCAAAGTTTTGTTTTTAAAAATTTTATTTTAATAATAAATTACGATAATCTTAATATTTTTCCCGTGTAAATTAAAATAGTCATCTATATTATAGATATGATTTATGCGCTGTAAAAATATTTTGAAATTAGTTATGGATATTAAACCTTTAGCGGATAGGGTTATCCTAAAACCAATCCAAAAAGAAGAGGCGACTAAATCAGGAATTATTCTTCCTGATACAGTTGATAAAGAACGTCCTGAAAAAGGAGAGGTAATTGCTGTTGGTCAGGGTAAATTATTAAATGATGGGACACGAGCTCAGATGAGCGTTAAGCAGGGCGATCAAGTTATGTTTAAAAAATATAGTCCAGATGAAATTAAAATAGATAATGAAGATTATCTTGTCATTTCGGAAGAGGATATATTGGCTATTATTTAAGTGGAACCTGATTTGCAAGATAAAAAGTGGCAAGTAATAAATGAGGCATGTAGAAATGCTATGTAATAATGAGGTTGTCATCCCGCGCTTGACGCGGGATCCAATAGTGAGTAGATCCCGCATCAAGCGCGGGATGACATAAACAAAATTTAAAATTAAAAATTTTTAAGTAATTAGGTGGGTGATAAAAAATTAGTCAATTAGTTCCCCTCTATCAGAGGGGACAGGGGTGTGTTTTAGTGAATTCAAGCGCTACACACCCCTAACCCCTCTCAAGAGGGGAACTATCTGAGTGATTTAAAATAATTTTGAAAAATCATATGGCTAAACAAACTTTATTTGACGAGAAAGCAAGGAGGGCTTTAAAAAAAGGCGTTGATAAATTAGCTGACGCCGTGAAAGTTACACTGGGACCTAAAGGCCGAAATGTCGTTTTAGACAAGGGTTTTGGATCACCGACAGTAACTAATGACGGCGTTACCATCGCTAAAGAAATTGAATTGGAAGATAAATTTGAAAATGTAGGAGCGCAATTAGTGCAAGAAGTTGCTACTAAAACAAATGATGTGGCTGGAGATGGAACAACAACAGCTACTTTATTAGCTCAGTCAATGGTTACTGAAGGATTAAAAAATGTAGCGGCTGGCGCTAATCCAATGGTTATAAGAAAGGGAATTGAAAAAGCTGTTAAAGAAGTAGTAAATGAAATTAAAGAGAATATTTCTAAACCTGTTTCTGGACAGGAAGAAATCGCTCAAGTCGCGGCTATTTCGGCTGATGATCCTGAGGTTGGCAAAATTATTGCTGAATCTATGGAAAAAGTCGGCAAGGACGGCGTTATAACTGTTGAAGAATCACAGTCTTTCGGGCTGGAAAAAGAAGTTGTTGAAGGAATGCAATTTGATAAGGGGTATGTTTCTCCTTATATGATAACAAATCCTGATAGAATGGAAGCTGAATATAATGATCCTTACATTTTAATTACTGACAAGAAAATTTCATCTTTACAGGAAATTTTACCGCTATTAGAAAAATTATCTACTGCTGGTAAAAAAGAATTAGTCATTATTTCTGAAGATGTTGAGGGTGAGGCATTGGCTACATTTGTTGTAAATAAATTAAGAGGAGCTTTTAATGTTTTAGCTATCAAAGCTCCTGGATTTGGAGATAGAAGAAAAGAAATGTTAAGCGACATTGCTGTTTTAACTAATGGTAAAGTTATCAGCGAGGAGGTTGGATTGAAATTAGAAAATACTGAAGTTGAAATGTTGGGACAGGCAAGAAAAGTTGTTGCGACAAAAGAGAATACTACAATCATAGAAGGCAAAGGAGCTCAAGAGAATATTGACGGGAGAGTTGGTCAGATAAAAAAGGAATTAGAAATGAGCGATTCTGATTTTGATAAGGAAAAACTTCAGGAACGATTAGCAAAATTAGCAGGCGGAGTTGCTGTTATAAAAGTTGGAGCCGCGACAGAAGTTGAGATGAAAGAAAAGAAACACAGAATTGAAGACGCTCTTGCCGCGACTAAAGCGGCTGTTGAAGAGGGAATAGTTCCAGGTGGCGGTGTTGCTTTGATGAGAGCAATTATAGTTTTAGGGCAAGTGCCAGTAGATTTTCCAGATGAAAAAATAGGAGTTGCTATCGTAAGGAGAGCTTTAGAAGAACCAGTAAGGCAGATTGCCGCAAACGCTGGAAAAGACGCTTCTGTTATTGCTGAAGAAGTTAAAAAAGGAGAAGGGAATTATGGATATAACGCGGCATTGGATAAATATGAAGATTTAGTTCAAGCAGGTATTATTGATCCTACTAAAGTTACTCGTTTTGCTTTACAGAATGCGGCTTCAGTCGCTTCTATGCTTTTAACAACAGAAGCTGTTGTAACTGACCTTCCTGAAAAGCATGATACTTGCGGAGCTTCTGCTCCTGCTATGCCGGGCGGAATGCCGGGTATGGGCGGTGGCATGGGTATGTACTAACCTGTGGGGGGCTACAGCGTAATAGCTCCCCCCCTTTCGGAGGGGGGGATAAAGGGGGGGTGTGGTCTGTGATATTATAAAAAAGAGAGGATTTTTCCTCTCTTTTTTGTTTAGCGTGATGGTTTATTTTTTCTCAACTACAATAGTGCATTTTGTGAGCAGGGCAGCCAATGCTCCGACTGCGGCTAAAACTGGAGCGACAAGCGCTCCAACAGCGCCAATTGTCAAAGGCACTTCAAGCATTGTTTCTCCTTTTTCGTTTTTAATGCTAATTTTTCTCGCGCTTCCTTCCTTGATTAGCTCTTTGACTTTTTTTACAATTTCATCTCCTGAAACTTTAAACTCTTCTTTTTTTGTTGTTTTAGTTTTTTTAGTCATATTTTGTTTATCAAAAGTTACAATAGTTCTCCCCTTCCCAGAGGGGGAGATAAAGAGGGGGTGTTATAGTTATTACAATTTATTTATTATTATCTTCTTTAATGCCCATAATTATTACATAGCTAAAAAGCGCTAAAAATAATATTGCAAGTATAATTATCATCATATATGTTTAGTATAAGACTTTAGAGTTTTATTGTCAAAGTTTTTTTACTTTACAAACTCTATTTTAAGATTGCGATTAAGCGCGGAAGCGATTTTTTGGACGGTTGCGATTGTAAAATTTTGTTCACCGGCTTCCATCCTTGCTATATTGCTTTGTTTTGCGCCGATTTTTTTCGCAAGATCTGATTGGGATATTCCAGCCTGTTTCCGCAGTTGCAAAATTTTATAAGAAATCTCTAACTGCTTTGCATATTCATCATAATATTTTTTTATTTTCGGATCCTTTAATTGCTCGGATAGGTATTCCTGAAAATCTATAATTTTTTTTTGGTTTTTGTATAGTTTATTCATATATATCTTTTTTATTTATAACATCGTAATAATTTTGTTCTGCTTTTTTAATTTCGGAAAGAGGAGTTTTAGAGGTGTTTTTTAAAAAAGCGTGGAGCAGGATAATATTTTTACCAATAAAGGTAAAGTAAAAAATTCTATGTCTATTTTTAGAAAAATCAAACGGTTCATCAAGAACACCTTTGTTTATTCGCAAAAAATCAATATATTTTAAAATCTTAGCCTTTTCTTTATCACGCAAGTTTTCAATATAGTCTAATACTGGGCTATTATAATTCTTTGTGTCTTTATAAAATTTTACTTTATAAGTTACATTGTTATTATATACCATATATGATATATGTCAATAGGGTGATAAAACATGTTGTTCTATATTAACTAAAATTAAATATCCTTTTCCCAATAAACTTTTCTATATACTCTACAACCTCTTTTTTAGCTTCAGGCGGGCTGGCCGCTACCCATCGAGCAACATTATAAAGTTCAGTCGTATTAGTTTTTAACCATTTTTTATTTAGAGCTAAAAAAATTAATAGGGTAGTGACAGCTATTCTTTTATTTCCATTTTGAAATGGATGATTTTTTATTAAAAGATAAAAAAGGATGGCTACTTTGCCACTTAATCCTTTATATAAAAATTGCTTATTGAATTTTTGAAAAGGAGTTGCAATGCAACTTTCAAGTATGTTTGGCTGTCTAGTATTAAATTCAGGAATAGGCTCATCCCAACTCATAGTCTGGACAGCAAGTTGATGAGCAATATATTTGATGTGTTCAATTGTTATGTTATTTATTTTATTCATCTCCAAGCATTTTTAATGTGTCGCCATATTCTTCAATAACTTTGGCAACACCTTTTTTTATTTCTCCTTTAATTTTGTCAGTCAATTCATTATTCACAAGACCTTTTAACTCATCTCTGTGTATGATATAAGCGCGTCCAACTTTTTCAGCCTTAATTTGGCCGTTTTGGATTTTTTTAAACACGGCAATACGGCTGATATTTAAAATATCAGCTAATTCTTTTACGGTATAATATTTTTTTTTAACGCCAGTATTAGGATTGTTAGCCATATATTTATAGGTTAACATATGTTAATTAAAAAGTCAATAATTAACATAAAAATCCCGCTATTTTAGCGGGATTTTTATGAATTTGGGGTCGGGTAGTGGATAGTATTAGAACTATATTGCAGAAACAAAGTAAATATATCTATATTCCTAATTTGGTTTAAAATAAAATTTTACCCCACGCTACTACTCACTATATTAAAGTTTATAAAATTTAATCAATTTGGTCTAAATAAATAAACAAAAAAGGCAGATTAAAAAATTTTTAATTAAAGCTATCAACAATACCGTCATCATCACCATAAAAACAAGACGGAGTATAATCGTGCCAACACCATTGCCAAGAAGTTCCATAACCATAATTTGAAGGATTAGACGAATTTGGCACGCCTCTCCTATATTTCAACATATCAAGTGACATACCAATCCATATTTTATTATTCGCCAATCTTTCGCAATCATTTTTCCCCCATTCTGGATGTGCCTTGCAGATTTTTCCTGCTTTAGATTGTTCCCACGCTTTTTGTTCAGCCAATTCTTTCGCTTTTCTTTCTTCTTCCGCTTTTTTTTGTGCCTCAAGTATAGCCTGTTTTTTCTTTTCTGCTTCTGCTTTTTGTATCTCCATTTCTTTTTTTTGTTGTTCTTGTTGCTTTTCGCGCTCAACTAATTCTTCTTCTGTAAATATCCGATTAACCGTTATTGTTGCCTTAGACTCTTTTTCCCCATTTTTCGCAGAGAAAACAAAATTATTCTGTTCATTAAATAATTCTAATAGATATTCAAAATCGCCATCTATTGTCGCAATGGTTATGCCGTTAAAAATTATTTGTGATTTTTTAGGGCTAACTTTTCCTTTAATTGTAATACTTTCTGCTTGTATAGAAAAATTATTTTCGGGTTCAATAATCGTTATTTTAGGAGCGCGTGTAATATAATTTTTAATTCCAACGACAACAACGAAAAAAACGATAATAACACCTATACTAATCAACTTTTTTTGTCTATTTAATTTTGTTTTTTTCCAAACAAGCCAAATTAAAAGGAGAGGCAAGGTAAAATACCAAAAAAATATGGTAGCAATAATAAAGGCAATCCACATTATAATTTTTAAATCTTTATCCCGCTTTTCTTTCTTTTCTTTATTTACAATATTGAGTGCATTTTTCCTTATATCTTCAAATTCTTGATCTGATACGACTGATTTTTTTAAATCACTCCCACAATGCTTGCATTTTATTGCTTCAATTTTTATGTCTTCAGCGCAAAACGGACATTTTTTAGTTTTATTTTCCATATAGTTTTTTACATTTTTATTTCATAATTCACTTTTACATCGGTCGCTATTTATTGTTATATTACCAACTTACACTATAATCTTTAAGAAATACCCAACCGCTGCCCCAAGAACTTGTGCCGTCAATATTATTACAATTAAAATTATCATTTTTTCTTTTTGATTTAATACCTGTATCTTCTTGTTTTGCAAATGATACAACACCTTTTACATCAATACAAACTTTTGTCCATTTTCCGTGCATTACTAAACTTTCTGTAATATCCGTTCTGTTATCAGTTATCCCTTTGTCGTGCATTAACTTTGCTTTCTCTAATTCTATAATTCTTTTTTCTAATTCTTCTAAATAAGTATTATCGGTTTCTACTACCATTTTTTCAACTGGTTCTTTTGTGTTTGCGTTGGTTATACTTTTTAATTTTTCATCAATTATATTATTTATAATTGAAAAGTAAGGACTAAATTCAAATAAACTATTATTTTCTTTCCAGCCATATTTTTCAGCCCAATCTTTTAAATTTTTATTGTCCTCTAAATATGGATTTGGGAATGCTTTTTGTAAATCTGGTCTATTGTTCCAAACTTTAATTAGCTTATTATTAACATCAAACGCTTTTGCTGTTATAAAACTAAACAAGAATAGAACTACTACCAACGAAATGATTTTAAATTTTTTCATATTTTTTTTGTTATTGAATTATAACATAATTATATCCACATTTTGGACATCCTATATGTCTTGAATTAACTCTCCAAAGTGAATAAATTATACCTACTGGAAAAAATAAAATCCAAAGAAATAATTCCATTAAAAAACTTCCTTTTGTTATTTTTTTTCCATTCCCTTCATACTTACAATTTGGACATTTTATGATTTGCATATCTTTTTTGTTAATTAAGTTAATAAATATATTATATGTTATTTTCGTATTCATATTTAACCATTCCGTAATCGTTGCCCCACTCCTGTTTTGCTCTTTCCATAATTTCTGGATATGCTGTTTGTTTGTTAATCCATTCATAATCCTCAACTTGATTTTCATATTCATATTTAACCATTCCGTAATCGTTGCTCCATTCTTGTTTAGCTCTTGTCATAATCGCTGGATACGCTGTTTGTCTGTTAATCCATTCATAATCTTCAACTTGATTTTCGTATTCATATTTAATCATTCCGTAATCATTGTCCCACTCTTGTTTTGCTTTTGTCATAATCGCTGGATATGCTGTTTGTTTAACAATCCAATCGTATGCTTCAGTCTGATTTTCTACCTCATAATTTACCATTTCGTAATCATTACCCCATTGTGCTAAAGCTTCTGCCCTAAAAATTTCTATTATCTTATCTCTGTCGCTCTTTGGTTCTATTATTGATACAGTTGGTGTAGGTTCTGGCGTTGGTGCTACTGTTGGTTGTGATGTTGGCTTTGTTGTTAGTATTGGTTTTATAATCGGTTTTGGTGTCAATACTGGAGTCGGCTCTGGTATTGGTTTTATTATTGGTGTTATTATTTTCTTTTTTGGTTCTTCAGCAACACTTTCATAAATTTGCTCTTTGTATTTTTGAAAAATTGGAACTTTATTAAGGTCTTTATTAGTAATACCCAGTCCTTTTTCTCTCATAATCCTAAAAGCCTCATTTGGTCTGCTAAGATAATATCCTTTTAAATCTTCTGGATAAACATAATAAGCTTCTCCTTTACTTTCTACATCTAATAATATTTTACCAGCTAATCTTTCAGGAAAGGAAGAATTAAGATATTTTTCTAATTCAATATGCTTTATTCCAAGTCCTAATTCCTGCATAATCTTAAAAGCGTCCGCAGGTCGTCCTAAATATGCCCTTTCTTGCGTGTCTGGGTCTATATACCACCCTTGCCCTTTATCTTCTACCTGTAATAAAATTTTACCTTTTAATCTACTTGATATATTTTGAGCATTAGAAAAATTGAAAGGAATTAAAAGTAAAATGAAAGTTAAAGTTGCTAACATTGTAAATTGTTTTTTCATAGTTTTTTATAATAGCTTAATTTTGGTTATTACTGGCGGAAAATATAAAGCCCGCCGCCAGCGATGGCTTACACCACCCATATTCCTTTCGGAATATGACCTGCTACAGGTGCTCTGACGACGAGCTTTCTATCCTGTAGCAGGTTTTTTTGCCATACCTCGCAGATTGACTACGAGGGTTAGGCAATTAAATTGTTAATGGTTTATGTTATTTTTTTTGATTTATCAATTTTAGAATATCTTCCTTTTTATACCGCATTACTCTTTTAATTCCAATACGAATAGCTTGAAATATTCCTTTTTTATCCCATTGTCTTAAAGTGTTCGGATGGCATTTCAAAATATCACACGCCTCTTGCAGTGTGAGTAATTCTGGTATTTCTTGTTGATTTTTAGCTGTTTTTAGCATTGACTTTTTATCTAACATTTGATAACATTAGTATATAACAAAAATAAAAAAATTGCAAATTAAATTACTATTACCAAAAATTACTATGACCCCAGAGGAAAAATTTAACCAAGAGGTTTGGTGGATTTTACAACGATTAAAGTATCTGGAAATCTCCTCAAAAAAGGGAGAAATCATCAATTTTATTATTGAAGCCAGACCCATTAGTCCCCCTAACGAACCATCACCAAGAGCTCAAGAAAGTGCCATTTTAAAGTTAGAGGAATGGCAAGCCATAAAAATACTTAACCAAAAAGTTAAATACGATACTTATGGAAAAGATTTTATTTATAATTTAAAAATTTTACAACCAAAATTTGATGAGTTTTACAAAAAATATGAGGAAAAGTTAGAAAAAAATAGCCCCAAAAGAAAATTTTCCACTGAACAAGGCAATAAAACAATTGCACAAGAAAATTTGGATTATACAGATACAGCTTCACGAAGAGCGTGGGAGAAAAAGTGGGACGCACTACAAGCAATATGGACTAACTACGAGAGTAGCAATAAACCAGATAATCTATTCATTCCTATTGAGCGATTGGCAATTAAAAATAGAACTGCCTTTGAGATAGATGGAATAATTGGCGGATTTCAAAAAGAGGGTTGTTTTAAGGATTGGCACAGAGGAACGGAGAATTATGAAATTAAAGATATAAACCATAATCAATTTGCTGAAAATTATAAAAAAACGGAACTTATTTACACTAAGTTTGCTAAAATTTATCAAGAAAGGGTTGGCGATAAAATATCTATAAACAATCAAGAAGAAAAATTAGAAAAAAGTAATAAAGAAAACTACAAAAATAATACTTTTCTACAATCAATTCATCTGATTACAACCACCTTAGAACCATCTGATGTTATATTTTTAGTGCTTGATAGAAACTTTAATATACCAACAAGGTGTGCTGTAAAAAATTATAAAGGAACTCCTGCATATATAAAAAAATTATATGACATTGCTTATATAGCAGATGTTCCAAACAAAAAGGTTATTTATGACAAAAAGTTGGCTGATAATATAAACAATGGATTATTTAGAAAAAGACCTATAAAGAAATTTATGAGAACAAATAAATTTAAAAAACCAACACTTGTTCAAAAATCAGAAGATAAAAAAACTTTAGTATTAAAAAATGAAATTCAGGTGGAAACAATCCTTGTAAAAAATATTCCACTCCAATATCAATATCTTTATAAAGACAAAACCAAATAGTATACGAATACTATCAGTGCAATAAAATAGTCTTATACTAAAACCCGCTTATCTAAGCGGGTTTTTTATTTATTCTCCGTCTGGTCAGTGAGATATGATAATTGTAAAAGTAAAACAATTAACCAAACAAAATTATATGAGCAAAAAATTACAAAACAATTTAGAAGACAATGGAGTGTTCGCTAATTATGATTTAGGCTGTGCCGCCGCTTTAGTAACGGCGAATTTTGTGTTGCTCACTTTAGACAGGGAAAACCCACGCAAAGTGAGATTTATTTTTCGCCGTGAGGCGGGAATTGAAAAGGTCGCAGATGACTTTTGGTCTGATCGTCTTGAGCAAAAGTCCCGTTCGTTTTGGGATAACATTAAAAATCTCAAGAACAGATTATATTCGGACTAATAAATTTATGTTGTCGGACGAGCAAATTACAAAATTTCAGACGCTTTATAAAAACCGCTTTGGCAAAGAAATTAGCCGAGAGGAAGCGTATAAACAGGGTGCGAAACTCATCCGACTTGTTGAGTTGATTTATAAACCAATAACAGAACACGAGTATCAAAAATTACAGGAACGCCGTCAAAAAACAGGCGAACTAAACATTAACTAAATTAACATTAAAATTATGCAAGAATTACAAACCATTACAATTAAAGAATATCTTACACGCAAAGGTATTGCCTTTAGTGAAAGCGGAAAAGAACTTATAACTCACTGCCTATTTAACGGCTGTGATGAAGATAGCCGAAACAATGAAGCTCACCTGTATTTTCAGGCGGAAACAGGTCAATATAATTGCAAAAAATGCGGAGAAACTGGCAATATAATAACGCTCGCAAGACATTTAGGTGATGATATTAAGGATGTTGCGATTGATAGTTTTTCGGCACATAAAAAAGGGGCAATAAATCAACTAAAAGCCACTTATATTAACCCTGATATAGTCGCAAAGTGCCATAAAGAACTCCCAGAGCGTATCAGACGATATTTAAACAAAAGAGGGCTTACAGACGATTTTATAAGCGAATTTAAGCTTGGATATGGACAGTTTTATAAAAAATCGTGGATTACAATCCCTATTACAGATATTGACGGCAATGTTTTGTTTTTTAAACTAAGGCAAGATCCTGATGACAAAGATAATCCTCATAAGCTTAAAGCTTATCCATCGGGAAGCAAGGCGACTATTTACGGATTAGAGATGTTAAAAAATAATGAGGACATGATAATGATTTGCGAGGGCGAATTTGATAGATTGATTTTGTTAAAAAATGGAATACCTGCCATTACTTCTACGGCTGGAGCTGGAACTTTTAAAGAGGGCTGGCTGGAAAATTTAAGCAAGCTTGAAAAAATATATATTTGTTTTGATAAAGATGAGGCGGGAGAGAAAGGGGCGGAAAAAGTAATAAAGGTAATGGCGGGAAAATTGCCAGAGGTTGCTATATATAAAACTACTCTTCCTGAACGAATGAATGAAGGCAAAGATATAACGGATTATTTTATAAAATATAACGGTACACCAGATGAATTAATCTATAAACTTTCAAAGCAGGTGGCTGGCAAAAAGCCCATTGATGTTTCAAAATTTACACCGCTTAAACTTGATGATATTATAAAGATATTAGGGCTTACAATAAAAAAAGATGAAGAAAATAAAATCGTAACTTTTTTATGTGAATTATCCGCTTATACGGAAAGCTCTCAGTTTAATATTAGTTTCAATGCTCCCTCATCAACTGGTAAAAGTTATATACCAACAGAAATAGCTCAATTATTCCCCGAAAAAGATGTTAAAGAAATAGGTTATTGTTCTCCAACCGCCTTTTTTCACGATGTAGGGGCATTTAACAAAGAACGGGAAGGGTATGAGATAGATTTATCAAGGAAAATATTGATATTTTTAGATCAACCGCATACAATGCTTTTAGAGAGATTAAGACCTTTGCTTTCTCACGATAAAAAGGAAATGCACCTAAAAATTACAGACAAATCTCAAAAATCAGGTTTGAGGACAAAAAATGTTTTTATAAAAGGTTATCCATCGGTTATTTTTTGCAGTGCGGGTCTAAAGATTGATGAACAGGAAAGCACAAGATTTTTATTGCTTTCTCCCCAAACCGACAAAGAAAAAATTAGGGAGTCAATAATAGAGAGAATAAAAAAGGAATCAGACAATAGTAGTTATTCGCAATGGTTAAATAGCGACTCAAGCAGAATAATGTTAAAAGAAAGAATTGAAGCGATAAAAAAAGAAAAGATAGAGCATATTAAAATTAAGAATCCGAAAATTATTGAAGAAAAATTTTTTAAAGGCAGAGATATTCTTAAACCAAGACATCAGCGAGATGTTGGCAGGCTAATATCTTTAATAAAGTCCATTGCTTTGCTTAATCTCTGGTTTAGGGAGCGAGAGGATAACATCATTATTGCTAATGAGGAAGACATAAGCGAAGCCGTAAAATTATGGGATAAAATCTCTGAAAGCCAAGAGTATAATTTGCCCCCATATATTTATCAACTTTATCAAGAAGTGATTATAACCGCATGGCAGGATCTAAATAATGGGAAAAATGGGATAAAAATTGGGGTAAGTAGAAAGGATATAATGAAAAAACATTTTAAAGTATATGGGCGTATGATTCAAGATTGGCAATTAAGGCAACAAATTATTCCAATGCTGGAAACCGCGGGGCTTATAACTGAAGAGAGGGATTCACAAGACAAAAGAAAAACATTAATTTACCCCACCACCCTTTAACTCACTATATTATAAATAGTGAGTGATACTGGGGGGATGTGGGAATAAAATACTAAATTTATGATTGGGAAATACTGGAAAAACAGGAAGATTAAAAATGTCGTTTTAAAATGATATTTTTGGCTAAAATTAGCTAAAATATAGTAATTAAATACAAAATTTAGAAAGCTTAATCTCTAATTATTTCGGTAAAATTATATGAGCAAAATAATAAAAGAAAATTGCAAGGAATTAAGTATTTATAGGTTAAAAGAATGGGGTTATTTTGAGGCTGGCTGGCGTAAAAACGGGGGAATTACTTGGACAAGCCCGAATGGAGATAAAAGTAATATTAGTTTTGTAGTAGATTTGGGAGAACAAAATGATATGTTTATAGAGGTAGATTATAGGGTAAAAAATTGGGGAGAGGATGAATGGACTAATATAAAACAGAAATATCCGATCGTTGCGACTACTTGCAATTATGGAGGCGTAAGATATTGGTTTGAATGTTCAATTTATCATAATGGTGTTTATTGCGGACGGAGAGTGGCTAAATTGTATTTGGGAGCAGGAAGCAAGTATTTTGCTTGCAGGCATTGCTATGGTTTAACTTATCGTTCCCGATTAGAAGGATTTGCTTATACTGCTCCCTATTTAGACGAATACGCTGAGAAAACAAAAAGGTGGTATTATAACGGGAAGCCAACCAGACGGCATAGGCAGTATATAAAGAAAGAAAATAGTATGATGAGATATTGGGCAAGGTTTTTATTTAAGGCAAATGAAAGAATGGACGGGAGAATAAATAAATAAATTAAATAAAATAAAATAAAATGAGGTGAATGAGTTGGCTAAATGAATTTTATGGTGTATAATATAAATGTTGACCCACACATAAACTAATAACCGAAGGTTTTTGTTTTGTCGCCCCAAATGGGCGGTTCTGCCGATAAATACTACCTTCGGGAAAGTGTGTTGGGTCAACCAGAACCGTCCTTTTGAGTTTTTATACAACTCTAACAATATGAGACAAAATGACAATAAAATTAAATACTTCCTTTATGCTCGCAAATCTTCTGAAAGCGAAGACAGACAAATTCAATCTATCAAAGACCAAATTGATCGTTTAAATGATTTGGCGAAAGATTTGGATTTGGAAATAATAAAAACTTTTACAGAAGCGAAATCGGCTAAACAGCCAAACAATAGACCTATCTTTGACGATATGTTAAGCAGAATTGAAAAAGGAGATGCTGATGGGATATTGTGCTGGCAAATCAACCGCTTATCAAGAAATCCTGTTGATAGCGGTAAAATAAACTGGTTACTACAACAAGGAACTATTAAAGCAATACAAACCATTGATAAACAATATCTCCCAGAAGATAATGTTTTGATGTTTAGCGTGGAAAGCGGAATGGCAAATCAGTTTATTTTGGATTTAAGAAAAAATACTATAAGAGGCTTGGAGAGCAAAATTCAAAAAGGTTGGTTTCCAAGCAGAGCTCCACAAGGTTATATAAATGATGTGATAGATAAAATTATTATCAAAGACCCAGAAAGATTTAATTTAGTAAGAAAAATGTGGGATTTGATGTTGACTGGGAGTTATCAACCGCCCAAAATATTGGACATAGTTACTGATGAATGGGGATATTTAACAAGGAAAACAAAAAGAGGCGGAGGCAAACCAATGTCAAAAAGTGAAATTTACAGAATATTTAATGACCCGTTTTATTATGGCTGTTTTAAATATAAAGACAAAATTTATAAAGGCAAGCATAATCCAATGATAACAGTTGATGAATATGAGAGGGTGCAGGAACTTTTAGGCAGAAAGGATAAGCCAAAACAAAAGACCCACGAATTTGCTTTTACTGGGATTATTAGGTGCGGTAATTGCGGATGTTTAGTTACTGCCGAAGAAAAGAAAAAATTTATTAAAAGCACAAAAGAATATGCGACTTATACTTATTATCGTTGCACCAGAAGAAAAAGGGAAGTTAAATGCAAAGAGCCGACAATAAATTTAGATAATTTGCAAAATCAGATTATTAATGAAATTGATAAATATACTATTCCCCCAGAGTTTAGGGATTGGGCATTAGAGGTAATAAAAGGAAATAATGAAAAGGAAATAGAAACTCGCAATCAAGCTTATGAAATGCTTAATAAAAAATATTTGGATTTACAAAAACAGTTAGATAATTTAACCAAATTGAGATTAAGAGATTTGATTAGTGATGAGGAGTTTGTCAAAGAAAGAAAAGAATTGCAAAATCAAGTTATTAAAGTTAGAGAAAAATTAAATCAAAATCAAGATAGAGGGCAAAATTGGGTTGATTTAATTGAAAGGGCTTTTAATTTTGCGACTTTGGCAAGAGAGAAATTTATAAACGGCGATTTACAGACTAAAAGAGAAATATTATCGGCATTAGGGCAAACTTACACATTAAAGGGAGGTAAATTATACATTGAACCAATAGAATGGTTAGCTCCCATTTCTAACCTTGCTAAAATTGAACAAGATGAGGTTGTGAGGTTAGAACCAGCTAATTTTCGCTTAAATAAAGCAAAAAACAGGGCTTTAAACCCTGTAATTGCGAATTGGGGTGATAGATGGGATTTGAACCCACGACTTCCAGTACCACAAACTGGCGCTCTAACCAACTGAGCTACTATCACCATAATTTAATTTTAGATTGTAAATAGTGTCTCCGGAGGGAATCGAACCCCCATAACCAGCTTAGAAGGCTGGTGTTCTATCCGTTGAACTACGGAGACATATTATATAATAAATTTTATGGAATCGCCCGCTAATACAGCGGGCGCTCGCCGTGGTGGCGAGCGAACCCCCATAACCAGCTTAGAAGGTTTGCCTCTCCGTAGCTTTAGCGTAGGCGGGTTGGTGTTCTATCCTCCTTCGCTAAAGCTACGGCGGACAAAGTCCGTTGAACTACGAGCGCATTTTATAACTGTATATAAAACTTATCAGAAAAGATTGTGATTGTCAATTTAATTAACTTCTCAACTTCTTTTCAGCCTCTTCAAATTTAATACTTAACAACCTTGAAATGCCGTCATCTCCCATTGAAACTCCGTATAATAATTTTGCTTTTTGCATAGTTGCCCTGTTATGAGTTATAACAATAAATTGAGATTTATTGGATAATTCACCAATTATTTTAGCGAGATTATGTGAATTTGCTTCATCAAGAGCCGCGTCTACTTCATCCAAAACAATAAATGGGGAAGGGTTATTTGAAATAATAGCGCAAAGTAGCGCGATCGCGGTAAGCGCTCTTTCACCTCCTGATAGCATATTTATACTGTTGATTTTTTTTCCAGGAGGCGCTGCTTGTATTTCAATGCCAAATACAACTTTTTGTTTGTAAATTTTTAATGGATTTTTTTCTTTTACATCATTATTTTCTGCGATTATATTTTCTTCTGATTCTGATGTTTGTTGGTTTTCTTCAGTTTCTTTTTCATCTTCCGCAATTTTTATTAAATTAGATTTGCCACCACCGAATAGAAGACTAAAATATTTTTGAAATTCTTTATTTATGGCATTAAATGATTTTTCAAATTTATTTTTAATAGTTAAATCAAGTTCTTTAATAATTTTTTCAAGGGAAGTAATCGCTTTGCTTAAGTCTGTTGTTTGTTCTGATAAAAAAGTAAACCTTTCTTTTGTCTCTGTATATTCAGTTTTTGTTTCAGGATCAATTCCTCCAATAAATTCTAATTGTTCCTTTATTTTTTTAATTTGCGGAAGCAGGTTTTCAGGGTGTTCTATAAATTCAAAATTTTCGCTTGTAAGGTGAATTTCATCTTGTTTTATTTCATACATTAAATCCTCTTTTTTTGTTGTGATTTTTGCCAGCTCAATTCTAATTGTATTAGTTTCTTCAGACAGCTTATTAAATTTCATTTGATGCTCCTGATATTGTTTTTGCAGTTCAAACAAGTTTTCTTTTTTTATTTCTTCTTTTATATTAAATTCGTTTATTGCATTTTTTAATTTATTGATTTTTTTGTCTAATTCTGAAATTTGATTTTCTATTTTTTGATTTTTCGCTTCTAATTCTTTTAATTTTTGTTGTTCATTAACTGGTTTTTCTTTAGCTTCGGAAATTTCACGAAATAAATTTTTTTCTTCCGTTTCCATTTTTTGCAATGATTCTTTGAGAGTTTTCTCCCTTTCTTTTTTACCATTAATTTCTATTAGCAGTTTATTAAACGAAGCAATAATGTTTTCTCTTTCTTGAATGGCGATTTTAACATTATCTTTGGCGATTAGAATTTTTTGGGCGTTTTGGTCATCTTTTGGGCATAATTCTTTTAGTATTTCGTTTAAATTTTTGTCTATTTGCTTCGCTTCTTTTATTATATTATTTAACTCTTCTATATCTTTGGCTGATTCTAATTTTTTTACTAAATTTTGATAAGAATAATATATCAAAGAGATGCTTTTTTCTAATTCTTTATCGTTTATCTTTTTTACATTATTATTCGCCTGCAAGTTATCAAGGCATTCTTGCGCCTTTTGTTCATCTTTCGTCGCTTTTTCTTTTTTTTCGCTAATTTTTTTAATGTTTCTATCTAACCTTGAGATTATATCAGAAATTGATGATATGGAATCTTCTATTTTTTCTTTTTCTTTTTTAATCTCGTCATATTTTTTTTCCAGCCAAATTAAATTTACTTTTCCAATTTTTTTATACTCTATTTCTTTATTTCCTTTTATAACAGCTTGTTGTCTTAATAGTAGATTTTTTTCATCAATTAAGATGTCATATTTATTTCTAAGAATATTAAATGCCTCTGATCGTGTTTCTTCCTCTTTTTGTTTTTGTATGGCTGTTTCTATTGCATGCAATTCTTTCTTTAACTCATTTTCTTGTTTAATTAGTATATCTAAGTCAGTTTGAACGGTTTCTTGATGAGAGTTTAATTGTTTTTTTATAGTTCCGTAATAATTTAGTTGTAATTTTCTTAGATTAGAAGTTAAGCTTTCTCGTTTTTCTAATTTTTTCATTTGCCTTGTAAGAGATTTTAGGCGAGGGTCAATTTCTTTAAGCAGAAGATCTGTTTGCGATAAATTATCATGAGCATTAATTAGTTTATTTAATGATTGATTTCTTTTAATTTGATATTCTTTAACTCCTGCGGCTTCATCAAAAAATTCTTTTCTTTCATTCGGAGGCGCAATGAGAAAATAGTCTATCATTCCTTGACCGATAACGCTGTAAGTCCTTTGCCCAATTTGAGCTTTTGCTAAAAGCATTTGGATGTCTAACAGTCTAACTTTATTTTTATTAATTAAATATTCGCTTTCTCCATTTCTGTATAGTCGTCTTGTTAAAACAAGCTCAGAATAATCAATTGGCGCTTTGCCGCTTTCATTATTCAAATACAAAGAAACTTCGGCAAATCCAAGCCGAGTTTTTTTATCAGATCCAGCAAAAATAACATCTTCGCTTTTTTTCCCGCGTAGAGTTTTTAAGCTTTGTTCCCCGAGAACCCATCTTATTGCGTCTGCAATATTAGATTTGCCACTCCCATTAGGACCGACAATGGCTGTAATAGTATGCTCATCAGCTTTTTCTTTTGGGAATTGCAGGACAGTTTTTTCAGCAAATGATTTGAATCCTTTTATTTCTATTTTCTGTAAATACATAGTTATATTTTACAATATATAACTTTGTAAAGCAAGGATATTTTTTATTGCCAGTCCTCTTGACGGATTCTGCATAAAAGCATAAGATAAAGCCAACAAGAAAGGGGGGGATAGCTCATTAAAAATATTGTATAACAAAAATTTATTTAAAACATTTAAGCTTAAAGGAGAAAAAGATGGCAATTGAAAGAGCTTTAATAAGCGTATCAGATAAAACAGGAATAGTGAAATTTGCAAAAGAGCTGATAGAGTTGACTGGATGTGACATTATTTCAACAGGAGGGACAGCTGAAATTTTACTGGAGGATGGTATTCCAATAATTCCAATTAAAAATGTTTAAGGCAATCCAGAATCTTTTGGCGGAAGAATGAAAACTATTAGTTTTGAAGTTGAATCCGCTATTTTGTATAGACGCAACAATGAAATGGATGTTTCAGACGCTGATGCGTTAGGCATTATGCCAATTGATATAGTTATATGCAATCTATATCCTTTTGAAAGAACTATCGCGCGTCCAGATTGCACATTTGAACAGGCAATTGAAAATATTGATATTGGCGGACCGACAATGTTGCGCGCCGCAGCTAAAAATTATCAGGATGTGGTTGTTGTTATAGATCCTTATGATTATTATACTATAATAAAAGAGTTGAGAGACCGAAAGGGAAGTATTTCCATTGAAACCAGAGAACAGTTAATGCTAAAAGTGTTTGCGCGAACAAAAAATTATGATACTGCGATTTATAATTATTTAAACCAACAATATTTAAACCAAGAATTAGGGAATGCTTATTGATTCAAAATTGTGATATTATTTTCTCCACTAAAAAATTGTTCTGTCTAAACTATAAAGCCCCAAGGCATTTATGCGATTGGGGCTTTTTTTATTTTTATTTTTGAATTTTAAAATCCCCCTGTCCCCCCTTATAAAGGGGGGAACTATCTAATAAATCCTGTGGCATAATTTTTTTCTGCTACTGGATCCCGTGTCAATCCCGCCGAATCGGCCTGCCTGCCGGTAGGCAAGGCAAGCACGGGATGACAATCCGTGTCCATCCGTTTCTAATCTGTGTCTATCCGTCTTGAGCCCGTCTTTTCCAAACCAAGACTCCCAGCACGACAGCTAAAATCCCAACCGCTATAGATAAAACCCACTGTAATATTTTTTTTATGCCGATAGCGCGATCAGCGTCTTTTTGTAAATTTTCTATTGTTTGCGCCAGTTTTATTTCAGGCACTTCCTCAACTGTTTCTTGCTCAGAAATTTCATCTACATTTAAAGAAATTTCAATATCCTCTTCGCCTTCCAAATCTACGCCGATAACTTCTGTCTCCCATTCGCCGTCTTCGGGATCTTCAACAACCACAATTGCTCCCATGCCGTCCTGCATGGGCTCGCCTGAATATTTTTTTCCAGACGGACTTATTAAAGCAAACTCAATAACTGGTTTGTCTTCAGCCATCGCTGGCGAGATATTCCAGAGCCTATCAGACTCTCTAAAGTGCTTTTTGTCATTCCGCGCTTGATGTCCGCCTAGGCTCGACTCCGCCTCGGATCGCCGAGTGCGAGACGGGATAGTCGAGACTGGCGGAATCCAGTTAGTTAATCTGGATTGCAAAATTTCTGGATCCCGCGTCAAGCGCGGGATGACATTCCCAGAATACTCTGATAGTAACGCGGACCCAAACCTCATAACCCCAGTTAAAATTTGCCTGCCCCCGCTTCTAACCGCCTCCGCTGTTTGGCGCGCAGTTTCTTCTACTCTCTCACCAGTTTCAATAATGGTTTTAGCGGCTTCTTCCGCTATATTTTCAGCTGTTTCAACAGCTTGCTCTGTTTTTTCCTGAATTGCGTCCCGCATCGCTTCGCCAGTTTGACTTGTCGCCTGTACTACAAATTTTTTTGTTTTCTTAACTCCTCTAACGAGAGTGGTCTTTGTTGTATTTGCTACTTGCCTAAAAATATTCACCATTTCATTGGATATTCTATCAGCTTCTCTTGTAAATTCATAAGCTAAATTACCTCCTTTTACAATAGCATTATCAATAGAAGCTCCCAACGGTCTCATTGACTGATAAACTGATTCCAGATCAATAATCTCTTGGGTTCCCGGAATACGGATTACTGAATGGCAATCACCGATAGTGGCTTCGCACCAATCACTCGCGGTATTATGATAAATTGCGAACATCTTTCCTTCTGAATATATACCGAAAATCGCCTTGCCATAAAGTCCAGCGATATTAATGCCGTCAGTCGCTAATTTTAATTTGTCATTAATATCTCTGGCGAAATCGCTAACTTTTTCAAAAACATCGCCAAAAATAGTTTCCTTGCCTAATAAACTGGCGCCCCAATCTACTGCCGCGCCAGCTAATCCAAGCTGATCCATTAGCTTGCCAAAATTTGTGGTAGTATCAATTAATTGGTTGCCCATATTTTTGCTTTTATCAAAAATATTGTCATTATTGTAAACAAAATTTTTCTCTGCTATTAATGCTTCTCTGATTTGATTAATTTTTGTTTGATATCCATAATAAGGAACATCGCTATTTGGCACAGCTCCAACAAATTTATTTTGATGCCATATAGCAACTTGATAATCAACCATTTGGTTAGAAACAGCTTCTTTAAAATTCGTCATAAAAGCTAATTTATATAAATTTTTATATTTATGTTTTACAGTCTTTTCTAATTCATCCATATAGCGCTTCAAACTTCCCTGCGAGTTTTCAAACGCCCTGTCAGCTTCCATTTTAAAATCCGCGATTTGCGCGGAACTTTCTATTCCCAAACTATTCAATACAGATTCCAAACTATGTCCTTCCAACTGTCCTCCTACTAATTCAGTAGCGGCAGTTAATTTATCCGCGACACCTCTTAAATTTACATTAAGTTTTCCTGACAAGCTATTTAATCTTTGGTGCGCGACAATCTTCGCTTTAAACAATAAGAACGTTCTCATCAACTGCCATGTCGCTTCTCCAAGAACATCCGCCATTTCTGTTCCTGCCTCAATAGTCGCAACTCCTAATTTTTCTATGGCAATAGAACTTTTTAATAAAGCGATTGCTTTTACTTTATTGCCCCCGTCCTTTTCTTCTTCTACGGAAATCATTAAGGTTCTATGCATATCATGCGGGCTAAAATTACCTTCCAGTCCAGGCACATATTTTTTATCATTTAATGGCATTATACTTCCATAAATATTGCTATACTCATTAATATATTCAATTACATTTTCTTCCATCGCGCATTTTTTTTCCCAGCAAAAATCAGACTTGCATTGCGAACTTTCAGAACATGCGTCGCCATTATTAAACAATAAACATTCTCTTCTTGTTGTGGCGCAGTCAGGACATGAACAATCTTCATTATCCTGGCATTCTCCATCACCGCACCAAGTGTATCCTAGGGGTCTGCATACAGACTCTACGCAATTATTTGATGCGCAGTCTTGTTGCTCGTCACAACTTTGTCCGTTTTCTTTTTTAACTTCTTCTTCCTCTCGCTCTTCTGCACCTTCTTCCACTTTTAATTCATCTTCTACTCCATTCTCATCGTTCCCCTCTTGAGAGGGGTCAGGGGTGTGTTCTGTTTCAGCAGAAACACTTACCCTTAATTTTACACCTATAGCTTCAATTGTAGTGTAATGATAGAATTTAACTGTATTAGATCCAGCTTGAAAAAACTTTGTGGCGTCAATCCATTTATTTAAACCGCTTGCTTCTGTCACATTTTTTCCAAGCGAAGCATCATAAACTTGTCCGTTTGACGATGAATATGGAGAAAATTCCCAAACTGTTTTATCATTCACTTTTACATATCCATTTTTTCCCATATATTTTTTAACATAGTTAGAACTGTTCTTAGCATAATGGGTAATTTCTACTTTGGTAAACCGGCTCGGAAGATTAACTGTCCATATATGAGGCGCGCGCGAAGCTGGAATAACTCCTCCGTCTTTCATTTCTCCACTTGATCCAAATGACATAGAATTTATTGCTGTAAATTCATCATCCTCGCACTGTCCGCAATCTTTTACGCAATCAACGCATGTTTCTCCGCTATCGCAAAATGTGTCTCCACAATATGTTTCAGAGCTTCTGCATTTACTGTGAACACAATGGTTATTTTTGCATTCTGAATTAGCTCCGCATGTTTCTCCAGTATCTTTCAATGAACATGCTCCACAATCAGAAGTACAGCTTGAACAAGACTCTCCTCTATCGCAAAATGTATCGCCGCAATATGTTTCAGAGCTTCTGCATTTGCCATGAACACAATGCCAATTTTTACATTCCCCGCTATTAACGCAATCAGAACCGTCTGGCTTACTGCATAATCCGCAATCATCAGAACAATCATCGCATGTTTCACCTGTATCGCAGTTACTGTCTCCGCAGTATGTTGAAGAGCTTCTGCATTTTCCGTGAACACAATAATTGTTCGCGCATTCTGAATTAGCGTTGCATACAGCTCCATCAATTTTTAATGAACATGACCCGCAGTCGGAAGTACAGCTTGAACAAGATTCGTCGCTATCGCAAAATGTATCCCCGCAATATGTAGAATTTTCGCGACATATATTATGAACACAATAATAATCCCCGCAATCAATCTGCGAAAGGCATTGCTCTCCTATTCCAGCTCGGCAGTTTCCGCAGTCCTGCTGGCACACATCGCACTCTTCGCCATTGTCGCAATGACCGTCTCCGCAGTATGGGGATGAAGATCTGCACCTGCTATGCAAACAATATGGACTTTCGCACTCTGAATTGTTTGAGCAAACCTCGCCGTCTGCTTTTAAATTTAATTCGCAATAATAATTAGAAGTATCGCATAAATAACCGCTATCGCAATGATCATTTATTGAGCAACATGTTTTGCCAGCTTCGCAACATACATAATTTGCGCAATTTTCTGATTTGCAAGTTGAAGATGCATAGCAGACTTCTCCAATTTCTTTTCTTGTATCCACTTTTTCAACGCAATATTTATTATAATGGCATTCATATCCAGTTGAACAATCATCATCGTCATAACAGCACGTTCCAGAATCACAACATTTTCCATTGTTGCAGTATCCACTAGCGCATTCTTCTGAAGATGCGCAGACAGAACCATTTACTTTTAAGTATGTATACTCGCATAAATAATTTGAATTGCATAAACCATTATTGCCACAATCATTATCAGTTTCGCAACACCATCCAACGCCTCCGCAGCATATTTTTTTTGAATAATCGCTTCCAAGCACATAATCACAAATACTTGATTCGCATTCGCTATATTGAGAGCAAGCTTCGCCATTTGCCTTTTTAACTTTATCTTCGCAATAATAATTATCATTGCAAATAGTATTCAATCCAAAAAGATCTCCGCAGTCGTTGCTTGTCTTGCAACATTCTTTGCCAGCTTCGCAACAAGTTCTATGCTGGCAATTATCTGATACGCAGTCTGTGTTAGAGCTACAACTCCCGCCATTCGCGGTCGTAGCGTCTGATTCGCAATAGCATCCGCCGGATTCGCCATATAGGGTGCAAGTAGCCGCGTATGGACAATGGTCATTATTGAAACAGCATACGCTTCCCGTTTTACAGCATATATTATTACTGCAATTTCCTGATTCACATTCTGCGTCTTCGCCTGAATCGCATGTCATAGAATTTATTACACTGCCGGCGCAATCTTCTGGACAAATGGTATATCCTTCATCGCAATAGCCGTCTCCGCAAAAATAATAATGATCTCTGCAAATATTATGGATGCAATAATCCGCATCGCAGTCCCATGATGTTGTACAGCTTTCACCCAGAGCGTTCGTCGCAAAAGAAACATTCGCGAACAGCGACATTGCGAATATTGCAAAAACAAAAACAGCGATAAACTTTAATGAACTAAAAGTACAATCGCTGTTTGCAGATAACTGTTTTACGAAATGCCACAATTTTTCGTAAAATGTTTGTGGCGTTTTGATAGAGTGTTTCATATAGTTTGTATTTTAAAATTATTTTTTATACGAAATCCAATTTCATTTGCAGGTTCTTTTTGCGGCGAAATTAGTTGTTTTATAGCTTCAAAAATAATTTTAAATTGTTGGTCGTATTTTTTTTCTAATTTTTGTATTTTATTTTTAAGTTCTTTATTGGTTAATAATATTTCCCTCAATTTTACAAAAGTCCTTATAATTTGGATGTTAACCTTTATGGCTTTTTCACTATTTAAAACACTGGATAGCATAGCCACTCCTTGTTCTGTGAAAGCATAGGGAAGATATCTTTGTCCGCCCCAACTTGAGGTCACAATTTGTGACCTCAAAATTTGAAATTCCTCGTTTGTTAGTTGAAACATAAAATCAATGGGGAAACGTTTGATATTTCGTCTGATGGCTTGGTTAAGAACTTTTGTTTCAACTCCGTAAAGTTTAGCAATGTCTTTATCCAAAATTATTTTTTTGCCACGGATATAGAATATTTTATCCATTATTCTTTCTTGGGGTATTAGATTTTTTGACATAAAGTAATAGTCTGTTTAAGGTTGCAATTTATGAACAGTTAAATTCTATGAAACACAGAATTTAAGTTTTTGTTTTCTTGCTTTCTTGTTTAATATTATACCAAAAAAACAAAATATCAGCAAAAAATTTTTTGACGGTTCCATTGTCCCGCCGATTCGGCGGGCAGATGCGCGTTCAAGAATCCACACCATAAAGCAACCTTGCGTTTTCTTTTTAAAGTATTATAATTAAAGTTATATTTATTTTTTTATTGCTTTTTGACAATTTAACTTAATCCCGAAAGGAAAAAAATGGAAAACAAAAAATTAATCATGACAAAAGTCGTAAAAAAAAATTTTATGAATAATTTTCCATTATTATGTGTCGTTATTTTTAGTTTATTATTTTTATTGCTTATTATTCTTTATTTAAAATGTCCTTTAATAATTTTATAAATAATTACTCAGAAAGGAGTATAAAAAATGAAAAACAAAGAATTAATTTCAAAATTTGCAGATAAACTTGCGAATAGGTTTTTAATATTTTTTTCAGCGTTGATTACATCCGCTGTAACTTTATTATTGCTGTATATTGCGAAATGGTCTCTTGACAGAGGAATAACAGATTTCCAACATCTAAACTTTATCTTTGCTGTTATTGTTTGCATAACATGCGATATTATAATGTCTTTGAATTTTGGCAAATATGCTTATGATACCTTGTCTGGCTCCAAGTTCCAAACTTTAGACAGCATTCTTTATAGCATAGTTCACTCTATTTTTATATTCTTCATATGCTCTTTATTTGTCAGTGCAACCCTTTCCATTGTATTCGCAGTAATTTCTTTTATCACAGTTATATTTATCCAATTTTTTATCAGAATAAAAAATGGTGAAAAAATTAACTTATGGCCAACGGGCCACAACAAATTGCTCTTTTCTATATAAATTGTCCAAACAAAAAAGCCTGTCGTTCAATATGAATGACAGGCTTGTTTTATTTAATTTATATTTTAGAGAACTATATTGACGCGGTGTTGTCATCCCGCACTTGATGCGGGATCCATTCCTAAATATCATAGAGCAATTTTTTAAAGTTCATTGCTTTCCAATAATCAAAGATCCGATCAAAAGAAGGGGATAATGAATCTTTTATATGTTCTGTTGTTTTTATAAATATATAATGTCTCCCTGTTTCAGTATGATAAAATAACCATTCAATGCCACGTCTTAATGCTTCCGCAACAAGTCCGCATATTATGCCATTGCAAAATGCAACGATCCACAATAATATCACATTTTCTATAAAAGGAAGTAAAAAATACGCTAAAGCAACTGTTATTGCCATTGTTGTAAAAAGGCAAATCCAGTAGCCAGATAATTTTACTGCTTTATAAATAGCTTTTATGCTGATGATATACGTTATTGAAAGTAATGCAAATAAAAGGAATATGAATCCTGTAATACTAAAATAAATAAATCCAAAATATGCCATTATTATCCAAAAAATTTGAACTCTAAATAAGCTAATTATATCGCTAAAAAAGAACTTTAATGGGTTTATAGATTGATAGTTTTTAAACCTTTGGTTAAAAGGGCTTTTTTCTTTAGAAAAAAGAAAAGACATAGGGAAGCTACTTAAGATAAAACAATTTATATAATCCCATCTGCCAACAATAAAAAAACGACGAATAAACAAATAACTAATCAAAAAGACAATAATAACAGCAAATGCCCGAATTATCCAAGCATGATTTTTATTAACGGCTTGTTTTGCCTCACCTGTTTTTATGCAAACATAGTTCAAACTTTTTTTGCCGACCAGAACGCTTTTTTTATAAATAGCAATTATATTGCAATAAATTTCCTGATAGCACCAACCGATTAACACTCCCAGAATAACTCCAAATCCTAATAAATAAAAATTTTTACTATAACCGAATGCCAATAATCCAACAAAACCTCCAAGAAAAGCTCCTAACACATTTTTTTTCGTAATTTCTTTTATTTCCATCTTAAACTCCTCCTCTTGTTAATAATAAAAATAATAATATCCAACATAAAATAAAATTCCTGTAAATAAAAAAGAGACTACGGTAACAACAATGTTTCGCCATATAGTAAATTGATCTATAATAATATCTATCTCATTTAATGCCACCAAAGAAAAAATAACAATACCTCCATCTATTACTGAAATCAATAATAAACTTGATAGTGATATATCTGATAACAATTTTATTTTTGCTACACACATAATAGAAGATATTAGAAACGTTATTCCTGCGATAACTGATAAAATGGAGCACATAATACTGAAGAATGCAATTTTAACACTACAATTCTTTTTTTCGTTTTCTATAAATTTCAAAAAAGCAATAAAACAGATTATAGCCGAGATAAAAAAACCTACACAAATTTTAGGCCAGATAGGATAATTTAAATTTATTATTATTATGGCTAAAAATAAAAATATTACAGCTGATATTATTACGGCTTCCAGAACATCATTAAAAAATAAGTTGAAATTTGTATTAAATCCATTCTTAATTTTATTAACAACATTTTCCATTTTTTTCTCCTTCTTTTAAATTATTTGGATTAACAACGTTTATAACGTTGCCTCTGATTTTTTCAAAGAGCTATGTGCCGGGAAGAGGATTCTTGCCCTGTCGTATGACAGGGTGAACCTCCACGCTCATTCGCACTACAAAAACGAAATTCCTATGTGCCGGGAAGAGGACTTGAACCTCCACGCCCGAAGGCACGTGCTCCTAAGGCACGCGTGTCTGCCAATTTCACCATCCCGGCGTTACTCAAAAAAATAATCAAGCTGTCTTAAAAAGCAATTAAAGCAGTTTTTGTCATCCCGCAAATCGTAGCAACGATTATGTCCGCTTCGGCTTGAATCGAGACGAGCGGGATCCACTTTTAAATCAAATTTCTGAATCCCGTGTCAAGCCCGCCGAATTGGCCTGCCTGCCGGTAGGCAAGGCGAGGCAAGCACGGGATGACAGTTTTTAATGTTAGCACAATTTAATAAATTTGCAAGTTAAAAAGAAAATGAAACCGCGCCGTATCCTACCACTCCACCCTTGTCAGATATTGTATCTCCTGAATTCATATATTTTAAAATATCTATTTTATTAGCGCCCAAATCTTTTGCTAAAAGCATAACTGTTTTAACCGCGCCGGACCCGCATAAAAAAGAAACTCCATTCGGGATTATTTCTATCTCAAGATCCAGTAATAATTTTTCCAGTTTAGCTTCATCTCCTGTCTGAATAGTTTTTAAAACTTCATTATCAACTTTAACCGCGTCATCATAAGCTGGATAATGTGACATATCGCTAGAAGCTATAACTAAAATATCTTTTCTATCTCCAATTATAGCTACTAAAATTTCAGATAACATTTTGCAATTATCTATTAAATCATTACCCAGTAATATCGGAATTATTTTAAATTCTTTTAAAGTGTTCTGTAAAAATGGCAACTGGACTTCAATAGAATGTTCTTCTTTATGCGCATCGCTATTAAATGATATTTTTTCATTTTTTTCAATTATTAAATTTGCCATTGCGCTATCAATTTCTACTTCTCCTAAAGGGGTTTTATAACCGCCACTGCTATAAACTGATATTCCGTCAAAAAGACTGTGGTGACTATTGCCAATAATAATTACTGTATTAATGTTCCTATCTTTTATTTTAGAATAAGCGCTCGCCATCACTTTTCCCGCGTATTTATATCCAGCATGAGGAACCATTAAGGCTAAAACATTTTCTGACGTAGAAGTTTTTTCATTTTTTAATAAGCTATTTATTTCTTTAGTTAAAAGATCTGCAGAAGCGGGATAAAATTTTCCAGCCGCTGAAGGTTGTCTCAAATTGTTTTTAGGCATATTGATTTCACATTAAAGATAAAATAATTAAAAATATTTTTTTATTATATTATAATTTTACCATATTTCCATTATTAAAGAAAGATAATAAACTAATATTTGACAATGAGTAATAAAAAATATACACTAAATGCTATAGACCTGTTGCGGAATGAGTTCCATAGCGAAATATTGCGTAATATATTTATAAAATAATTTTATGAAAAATAAAAATGAAAAATTAGAGCTATTAAGACACTCTTTATCTCACATTCTTATGCAAGCGCTCACTAGGTTATATGGAGCTATTCCTGGTGTAGGACCAGCTATTGAAAATGGTTTTTATCATGATATAGATGCGGAATACCAAATTACAGCTGAAGACATCCCAAAAATAGAAAAGGAGATGAAAAAAATCATAAAAGCAAATTATCCTATTGAAAAAAAAGTTATGCCCATTGATGAAGGTATAAAATTTTTAAAAGAAAAAGGATATATCTATACTGCTGAACTGGCGGAAGATTTAAAAAAAGAAGGCAAAGCAGAAATTACATTTTATCAACAAGCGGAATTTATCAATATGTGCAAAGGACCTCATTTAGAAGCTACTGGAAAAATAAATCCAGACGGTTTTAAACTTACAAAACTTGCTGGCGCTTACTGGAAAGGGGATGAAAAAAATAAAATGATACAGAGACTTTATGGAGTAGCTTTTGAAACAAAAGATGAATTGGAGAAATATTTGAAGATGATGGAAGAAGCTGAAAAGAGAGATCATAGGAAAATCGGATCTGAATTAGATTTATTTAGCTTTTCCAGAGGATCGGCAGGACTACCGGGAAGCGTGTATTGGCACCCAAAAGGGACTATTATATATCAAGAAATTATTAGTTATATAAGGGAAAAATTAAAAAAATTTAATTATGGCGAAATTAGAACTCCCATGATTTTAAATAGGGAACTTTGGAAAAAAAGCGGACATTGGGAAAAATATAAAGAAAATATGTTTTTTGCGGCAGATACTTCCGATATAGAAGATATAAGAAAAGGAAAAAGTCCTGTTTGGGGAATAAAGCCAATGAACTGCCCTGGAGCAATAGCTGGAATATATAATGCTAAAAAAAGATCATATAAAGAATTTCCTTTGCGAATTGCTGAATTTGGAATGGTGTATCGTAATGAAGAAAAAGGGGTAATTCACGGACTTTTTAGAGCAAGAGCTTTTACGCAAGATGACGCTCATATTTTTTGCACCGAGGATCAATTAATTTCTGAAATAGAAGCTTTAATAGATATTGTTCTTTCAACTTATAAAGATTTTGGTTTTGACGATATTAATACAGAACTTTCTACAAGACCTAAAAAGTATATTGGGAGTTTAAAAACTTGGGATAAAGCAGAAAAAATTCTTGAAGCTTCTTTAAAGAATACAAAATTAAAATTTGTAATAAATGAAGGTGACGGCGCTTTTTATGGACCTAAAATAGATTTTCACATAAAAGATGCTTTAAACAGATCATGGCAATTAGGAACTATTCAATTAGATTTTTCCATGCCTGAAAAACTTGATGCCAAATTTACTGATAAAGATGGGAAAGAAAAAGCGCCAATAATGTTGCATAGAGCAGTTTTGGGTTCGTTGGAAAGATTTATAGGCATACTTGTAGAACACTACGGCGGAGCCTTCCCTCTATGGTTATCACCTGTTCAAGTGAAAATAATTTCAGTTGGTGAAGGGCATATTGAATTCTGCAACAAGCTGGCAGATGAATTTAAAGAACAAAATGTAAGAGTAGAAGTTGATTCAAATGACGAAACAGTTGGGAATAAAATTAGAAAAGCCAGAACAGAAAAAATTCCTTATGTTTTAGTAATCGGCGATAAAGAAATGAACTCTGACAAACTGCATATCAATGTAAGAGGAAAAAAAGAAATCATTGAAATGACAAAAAATAATTTTTTTGGTAAAATAAAGGAAGAGATTGGAGAACGGGTATAAAATTGCGAAATTTCTATTTTTTTGATATACTATAATTATGATTACTCAAATTTTTAAAAAGAAAATAACTCCCGTATTAAAACGGCAAGGGGTAACCAAAGCTGCCATTTTTGGTTCTTTCGCAAGAGGAGATTGTAAAAAAAATAGCGATATTGACATTTTAGTAAGTTTAGAAAAAGATAAAACATTGCTTGACCTTATAGGATTAAAAATTGAATTGGAAAATAAGCTTAAAAGAAAAGTTGATGTTTTAACATATAATGGAATTAACCCTCGTTTAAAGGATATAATTTTAAATGAACAAAAAATAATTTATGAAAAAAGATCTTAATATTTTCATAGAACATATCTTGGAAAGCATTACTGAAATTGAAAAATACACAAAAAATATTTCTTGTGCCAAATTTTTAAAAACCACACAAATTCAAGACGCGGTTATTAGAAGATTAGAAATCATAGGAGAGGCGGTAAAAAATTTACCACTTTCTTTAAAAAAACAATCTCCATATATACCATGGCAAAAAATTGCTGGATTAAGAGATGTCCTAATTCATGAATATTTCGGAGTTGATATAGACTTAGTTTGGAAAATTATAAAGAAAGATCTGCCAAAATTCAAAAAGGAAATTATAGAATTGACAAAATTAATATAATATAAAATTAAAATTAGTAATGCCAATGTATTGCGCAACTAATGCTCATCATTGACACATTCTAAAATTATATGCAAAAAAAACTTTTCTCAATCATACTAATTTCTTTTTGTATGATTTTTTGCGTTGGAACTATAAAAGCGCAGGAAATTGTCGCTGATGAAGCGAATTTAGATATTACTGTTGAGCAAAATGAAACTGCGCAGGAAGATGCTGGAATGACAGCTGAAACAGAAGCAACTGAAACCGCAGACACGACAACAGGCATGGCAGAAGAAACAACTGGCGCGACAGAAGCTCCATCTTCAGAACAAGTAGCGGCAGAAGTAAAAGAAATGACTGAAGACATTGAAGCGCAGGCTATAGTTGACGGTGATGTGAACATAGAAGCTGAAGATTTTGGCATCTCTGAACCTACTATGCTTCCTGATAGTCCATGGTATTTTACAAAAAGTTTATGGCGCGGAGTAAAATCAGCTGTAACATTTAATCCAATCAAAAAAGCTGAATTAAAATTGCAATTTGCTAATGAAAAATTAATTGAGACAAAAAAATTAGCAGAAAAAACAGGAGCAACCGGCGCGATAGAAAATGCTCTTGAAAGTTATCAGAACGAAGTTGACAAAGTAAAAGAAAAAATTGATAATATTAAAGAAACAGTAAAAGAAAATCCTAATGTGGATAAATTTTTAGATAAATTAGCTGACCATCAAATAAAGCAAAAAAAACTTCTTGATAAGTTAGAAGAAAAAATGCCTGAAAAAACATTCGCGAAAATACAAGAAGCTAAAGATAATGTAATGGAAAATTTAGGCAATGCTTTAAATAAATTGGATGATAGAAAAGAAAAAATAACTGAACGGTTAGAAAAAATTATTGAGAATCAAGATGGAAGCAAATTTAAAGATTTTAAAAATATAGAAATTTTAAAAGAAATAGAGGATAGAGCTCCAGAAGAGGCGAAAGAAGCTATACAGAAAGCTCAAAAAAATACAATGGCAAATTTTCAAATACAAATGGGAAAGATGGAAAATAAAAAAGAAGATTTAATGGAATTTCAAAAATATATAGGAGCTATAGGTGGTGATCAGACAAGGCATTTAGAAATATTAAATGATTTTAAACAAGGAGAAAATGTTGGAGAGGGAATGGTTAATATAATTAATGAAGTAAAATTAAAACCACTTGCTAGATTAAGGTATGAATTAGAAACTTTGCCCAATGAAGAAGCTAGGGGACAATTTTTAAATAACTTGCAAGATGGAGAGATGGGAAAAATGCAGATTATGAAAGAAATTGAAAATAGTCTGCCGCCAGAGATGCAAAACAAAATAAAAATAATAAAAGAAAATGCGTTTAAAGTATTTGAAAATAAAATGAAAGATGTCATCAAAGATCCTGAAAGAAGAAAAGAATTTTTTGAAAATATGCCTCCACCTCCGATTGAACAGCTTGAGATGATGGATGAGATGAAAGATTTTGTTACTCCTGAGAATATGGCTATGATACAGGAAATAAAAGAGAAATCAATGGATAAATTTAAAGAAAAATTTGAAGAAATGGAAGGCGATCCTGAGCAGCAGAAAATGTTTATGAAAAAAATGATGGGCGCGCCTGCTCCAATGTTTATGGATGGTAATATGGATAGGCTGCGGGCGATGAAAGAAATGGAAAATAATCTTCCTGATGAAATACAGAAGAAAATGGAACCAATGAAAAATATGTTTATGGAAAATTTTCAAGATAAAATGGAAGATATAGAAAATAATCCTGAAAAGAGAAAAATATTTTTTGATAATACTATGAATCCTGACGCTAAACATTTTGAGGTTATGGAAGAATTAGATAATTATATGCCGTATGTAAAAGATGGATTTATGGAAGAAATGAAAGAAAAGGCGTTTGAAATGGTTGGCGAAGAATTAAAAAATATGGAAAATAATCCTGACCAAAAAGAGAAATTTATTGAAAGATTTGCAGGGGATGACATGCAACATTTTCAAGTTTTAGAGAGAGTTCAAGAAAAATTGCGTGAATTTTTGCCTGATCAGGCGAAAGCTCCCAATGTCTTGCAAGAAGTAATAGAAAGGCAGACTGAACGGATGAAAGAAAAAGCTCAATTTATTGAAGATCCAGAAAGATTTCAAGATTTTAGAAAAGAATTAGAAACAGGAAATGTAAATTATAAATTAAAACAAGAATTAATGAAAGATATACCAAAAGAAATGCCAATTAAACCTTTTATCCCGCCAACATCACAGGAAACAATGCCATTTAAAAAAATAATGGAAAGAATTGAAAATATAAAAGAGGAAGCTATAAATTCACCAAAAGATAGAATGCCATTTAAAGAAGCATTTAATGGTGATGAGAATACTGGAGAGGAAAATTCAAATGTTGATATGTTTAATAAACAGATGGAAAATTTTGGATTTAAAAAAGAGAATAACGAAATAGATTTTTCTAAATTAAAACAAGACGATTCTGTAAAAAATAATGCGCCTGAACCTGTGAAACAGCCTGCGCGGACTGAACCTTATCAGCAGAGAGAACAAGAAAGAACGCAAGCTGCTCAGCCGCTAAATCAGCCGAAATACTCTGAACCTGCGCCAGTAGAGCCAAAACCAGCGCAACAGCAGGAATCGAAAAATTATGTTCCTGAACCAAACTAAAAAATGTCATCCCGCGCTTGACGCGGGATCCATGAATTTAGATCCCGCGTCAAGCGCGGGATGACAAAAAGGATTTTTATTGCATTTTGAGCGAAACGTCGCCTTTTGTCATATACCAAAAAGCGTCTAAATGGGCGCTTTTTTTGTGCCATTGACAAATTATCCTTAATATGCTAATTTATAATATTGCTAATTGACAACTAAACAACCGTCCGATTTCGGACTATATTAACAATTTTTTGCCAAATATGATGGCGAGGAGGAAGAAAAGATGAAAGAAGAATTAGTAAAAAAAGAATCAAAAAAACAGGAATCAGCGTTTTCTTATAATGTAGAGCCGTATATATTATATAAAGCTATAAGAGTTTTTCATAATCAAAATAATATTCTAATCAATGCGCCTGATCTAAAGTTTCTTGGAACATCAATAGACCAAAAATTTTATAAATATAATGATGAGTGTCCTTGTGGAATATTATTGACCTGCTTAGGAATGGAAAAAGCTGTGAAGAAAGATCTTATAGCTGTTGTCTATTCTGAAATAGTGGAAGGATATAAATATAAGCAAGCTTGCTTTATAGAAGTAATAGTTGATCGTTTTGATTTAGCGATGAATCTGGCGAAAATTAATAATTATGAGATGAGTGCGGTGAAAACGAACATAAATATCAATATTCCTTTTATTCCTCAACCAGAAGATAATATTATAATAGATTATGATGATGCCATAATATTCTATAGGGAGGGAGAGAAGTTTTCCACTGAGTATATCGCACCAGAAAAGGCGGTTCTGTTTTTAAAATTTTATTTAAACCATATAACAGAAGAAGAGTTAGAATAATAGTTATGAAAAATTAAAAAAATAATGAACATCGAACATTTCACAGGGAAGAAGAAAAAAACAGCACAAATTAAGCGCTGTTTTTTCTTTGACAATATTTTTCTAAAATGGTATTATATAAGTATATGTTATCTACTGAACAGCTCAAAATAATTTCTAATTTTTTATCTGATAGCGCTAAAATTATATTCGGATCAATGGTAATAGGAATTTTTGTGCCAAGCGCGTCTGGAGAAACGCCATGGGCTACATTTATAATGGGATTAACATTAACAATAGCATTTTTGATTTCAGCTATAATTTTATCAAAACCATCAAAAAAAACTTTATGAATCTTCTAACTTTTTATATCGCTGCTGGAATTTTACTCTTGATAATTATTACAGGGGTAATACTTGCTCAGCGAAAATAAATATGAATTTAAGTATTCCAGTTTACATCGCAGGAGTAATCCTTCTCGCTGATCTTATCGGCATTCTTTATCTTAATAAATATATTACAAAATAAGCATCTTGATTTGCACCGAAGAAAAAAAACAGCGCCGAACACGCGCTGTTTTTTATTAGACATTTCTTCCAAAATCTGTTTAACTTATAATAGTATATCCGTGTTCATCCGTAACTAATCCGTGTCAATCCGTTTTTCACTGTCAAAATACGCCAGAAAATCTATAAATTAAACAAACATATCTCTATGCAAAATTATTATATAACTACATACGGATGCCAGATGAATAAAAGCGACAGCGAACGAATTGCAACTGTTTTAGAAAATGTTGGATATAAAGTATGTTCAAAAGAAGAAGATGCTGATTTAATAGTGGTAGTTTCCTGCTCTGTTAGACAAACTGCTGTTGATAGAATTTACGGAAGGGGAGTAAAGTATAAAAAATTAGAAAAGGAAAATCCTAATTTGAAAACAATTTTAACTGGATGTCTTTTAGATGAAGACAAGAAAAAATTAGCAGATAAGTTTGATGTGATCTGTGATATAAGAGAGATAGAAAAAATATCAGACTTAATAAAATGCAAGAAAATTGTCATCCCGCGCTTGACGCGGGATCCAGAATTTACTAAATTTTGTTTAAATAACTGGATTCCGCCAGTCTCGACTATCCCGTCTCGCACTCGGCGATCCGAGGCGGAGTCGAGCCTAGGCGGACATCAAGTGCCGTGCCTACCCTGCCTACCGGACAGGCAGGCGGCAGGCAGGCGGAATGACAAAAAGGTGATTGATTGCGTTTTTAGACAGTCTGAACCGATCGATTCCATACATAACAAGAAAAAATTAGATTACTCATACCTCTCAATTCCACCAAAACACTCCTCGCTATTCAAGGCATACATTCCAATAATGACAGGATGTAATAATTTTTGCTCATACTGCGTTGTTCCATATACAAGAGGTAGAGAATACTCGCGTCCCGCTGATGAAATTTTAAACGAAGCGCGCCAGTTAATCCAAAATGGCTACAAAGAAATCACGCTAATCGGGCAGAATGTTAATAGTTATAATGGAAAAATAAACTTCCCATCCCTCCTTCGCGAAATAAATTTTATCCCGGGAGATTTTTGGATTAGATTTGCCACAAGTCATCCAAAAGATATGAGTGACGAACTGATAACCACTATATCAGAATGTGAAAAAATAACTCCATACATACATTTGCCAATTCAATCTGGAAGCGATAAAATTCTTAAAGCAATGAATCGTAAATATACAAAAAATCATTATCTAAATTTAATAAAAAAAATAAAGTCTAAAATTCCTAATGTAATGCTATCAACAGATATTATAGTAGGATTTCCTAATGAGACAGAAGCAGATTTTAATGAAACTGTTGATGTATTTAAAAAAGTGAAATATTCTATGGCATATATTGCTAAATATTCTACTCGTAAAGGTACTGTCGCTGGCTCTTTAGCGGACAATGTTACGCAAGAAGAAAAAGCTAGGCGAGAAAATGTTTTAACTGACATTTTAAAACAAACTGCTTTAGAAAATAATAAAAAATTTATAGGTAAAACTGTAAAAGTGTTAATTGAAAAAAAATTTGGGAATTACTATATTGGAAAAACTGATCAATTTATAAATGTAAAAGTAGATCTATCTGAAAGGCGAGATGCGCAAGTATCATCTGTCGTATTCATAAACTGCAAAATTATGAAAGTTGCTTCATTTGGCATGGAAGCGAAGTAAAACAAAAAACGAATATTTTTGCGAATATTCGTTTTTTTATTGAGTGTCATTTAGTTTATGATATGCCCGTAGTAGCGCGAATTAAATTTTCTAAAACGAAATATGTTATAGCGTAAGAAGATATAATTATAATTACTCCGATAATACCGTTAGTGATAATGCTCTTCGCGCGAGTGACTTGTTCTTCGTTTCCTCCAGCTGTCATCCATAGAAATCCGCCATATAGAGTTAGAACTAAAAATATAATGCCTAGGAATGAAAGGATATATTTTATGATTTCAGCAATTATTTGCGTAACAGATTTTTGTGGAGTTTCACTTCCATAAACAGTATATCCAATGTCTTCTAATCCACCTTCTTTAATTTCATCAAACATAGACGCTTGCGCTGTATGAATTAGAGAAGTAGAATACACCAATCCGTAGCAGAAAGATGAGATTAAAAAGAGGGAAATGAGTGAGATGAAAATTTTTTTTTGCATAGAATTAAATTTATTTAATTAAATCTATAATATTATAAGTATAGCAGAAAAGTGATTTATAGGCAATACATTATATTATTTGATGTTATATTTTTTTTATGATAAAGTATATTGTATATATTGATTAGATCCCGCATCAAGTGCGGGATGACATACCTATTTATGCAAATTGCGGGACTGCAAAAAATTAGTTTGCTGGATTATCCAGATAAAATATCTTCGGTTGTTTTTACGCAAGGATGTAATTTTATATGTCCGTTTTGCCATAATCCAGAACTTACTGGAATGAGGGGGAGTTCATTGAATGCATCGCATAACCCCCCCTTAATCCCCCCCTTACTAAGGGGGGGAGCGGAGAAGTTAATCTCCCCATTGGTAAGTGGGGAAGCTGATCATTTATATATAAATGAAAAAGATTTTTTCAAGCATTTAGATGAGAGAAAAGGTTTTATAGATGGAGTATGTATAACTGGAGGTGAGCCTTTGATGCAAAAAGATATTGCTGATTTTATAAAAAAAGTTAAAGAAAGGGGATTGTTAGTTAAGTTGGACACTAATGGATCTTATCCAGATAAGTTGCGAAATTTAATAAAACAAAAAATATTGGATTATATAGCAATGGACATAAAAAATACATTTTCTAATAAATATAGCGAAGCATCTGGCGTTAATGTTGATTTAAATCAAATTAAAAAAAGTATAAAATTAATAATGGATAGTGGTTTAGGTTATGAATTTAGGACAACAGTAGTTAAAGAATTGCATAAAAAAGAAAATATTTTGGAAATAGCTGAATATATAAATGGCGCGCGAAAATATGTCTTGCAAAAATTTGAAATTAGAGATAAAATAATGGATAGGAGCTTTATTAATTATTCAAGTATAACAACAGAGGAGGCATTAGAGTTAAAAAAGGAATGTAGTCAATTTGTTGAAAAAGTTGAACTTAGGGGATGGGGGGAGTCTTAATTTCAAATTTCAAATTTTAAATAAAATATTAAATATTAAAAAATATACTTACAAAAAATATGGAAAATAATAATGAAGAAATAAAAAAAATGCTGGCAGAAAATTTAGAACAGTCAAAAAATATTTTAAAATGCGTTAAGTCAACTCGTAAAATTATGATGTTTGACCAAATTATGGGTGTTCTCAAAATTGTTATAATAATTGTGCCATTAATTCTAGGTTTCCTTTATTTAGGTCCTTTTATTAAAAAATCAATGGGCATTTATTCTGAGATAATGGGAGAGCAGGGAATAAATATTGAAAATCTATTGAAGTAATCACTTACACACCCCTAACCCCTCTTAGTAGAGGGGAACTATAAATATATGGAATTTAAAAATTCAAAAATGAATATGAATAATTATTTAAATCAATCTGAAAAAAATAATACGCAAGGTAAAAAGAGACTAGTTTTTTTAATAAGTGTATTATTTTTAGTTGGAATTGGAATTATTGTTTCATTATTTTTTTGGTCTGGTAATATAAATTTTAAAAATATTTTTCCTTCATCTGTATCTTGTCTTTCAAAAAAAGAAAATAATTCATCTAAACAGATTGTGGTTGAAGAAGAGTCTGCGACGATATCGGCAGTTCAAAAAGTATCTCCATCCGTTGTTAGTATAATTGTTAGCAAGGATTTGAATAATTTATATAATATAACTGGTCCTGGAATATTTCCGTTTAATGATTTTTTTGGTTTTGATGTTCCTAATTATGAAGAGCCTGAGAATGAAGAGTCTAAAAATGGCAAACAAAAAGTAGGTGGTGGCACTGGTTTTATTATTTCTGATGATGGTTTAATTTTAACAAATAAGCATGTTGTTTCTGATGATGAAGCAGAATATACAGTTATTACTAATACTGGAAAAGAATATGAAGCAAAAGTTTTAGCAAGTGATTTTTTAAATGACATAGCTATTCTGAAAATTGAAGAGAAGGGAATGCCAGTAGTTGAATTAGGCGATTCAGATTCTTTACAATTAGGGCAAACTGTTATTGCAATAGGTAATAGTTTGGCTGAATATAGCAACACTGTTACTAAAGGTGTTGTGAGCGGTATAGGAAGAAAAGTAGAGGCAGGTAATGGGAGAGGGGCAAGTGAAGTTTTAGAAGAAGCTATACAAACTGACGCAGCTATAAATCCTGGCAATTCAGGAGGGCCTTTAAGTAATTTGTCAGGACAAGTTATAGGTATTAACACAGCTGTTAATATGTCGGGGCAACTTATAGGGTTTGCTATTCCTATAAATCAAGCAAAACGGATTATAGAAAGTGTAAAAAAATATGGCAAAATTATCAGGCCATTTTTAGGAGTCAGATATATATTGCTTAATAAACAAATTGCGAAAGAAAATAATTTAGATGTTGATTATGGGGCATTAATTATTCGTGGAATGAGTCAAACAGATTTAGCTGTTATTCCTGGCAGTCCTGCTGACAAAGCTGATTTAAAAGAAAATGACATTATAATTGAAATTAATGGGCAGAAAATTGACAGTGATCATAGCTTGGCAAAGGAGCTATCAAATTATAATCCGAAAGATGAAATTGAATTAAAAGTTTTACATAAAGGCAACGAAAAAATGGTAAAAGTCATTTTAGATGAATATGAAAATTAGAGATTACTTATGAAAGAACTTATAAATAAAATTAAAAATTTAGCCGACAAAATTGTCGAGGTCCGGGGGTTACTTTGACTTTGCTGAAAAGGAAAAGGAGATTAAAAATTTAAAATCAGAAATCGCTGTTCCAAGATTTTGGGATGATCAGAATAAGGCTAAGCAAATTACGCAAAAGTTAGCTGATTTAGAGAGAGAGGCGGAAGAGTGGAATGATTTTAAAAAAGAGACTAATGATTTGTTGGAATTATCTGAATTAGCAGAGAAAGATGCTGATTCTGACTTAGAGAAAGATATAGAATTGAAATTATCTAGTTTAGAGAAGAAATATGAAGAACTAGAATTTTTTGTATTATTCAATGGAAAATATGACAAGAATAATGCAATAATATCAATTCATGCTGGGACTGGTGGAGTTGACGCTCAAGATTGGGCTGAAATGCTTCTTAGAATGATTTTACGTTTTTGTGAGAATAAAAATTTAAAGACTAATATTATTAGTCAAGTTATGGGTTCAGAAGCTGGGATTAAGAATGTTACATTAGAAATTTTAGGCAGATATGCTTATGGATGGCTTAAATCAGAAGCAGGTGTCCATCGTTTAGTCCGTATTTCTCCTTTTGATGCTGAAAAGATGCGTCATACATCTTTTTCTTTAATTGAAGTTATTCCTGAATTGCCTGAAAATAATAGCATTGAAATAGCTCAAGAAGATTTGAGAATAGATACATTTATGTCTAGCGGGCATGGAGGGCAGAGTGTTAATACTACTTATTCTGCTGTGCGAATTGTTCATTTACCGACTAATATTACAGTAACATGCCAAAATGAAAGATCACAGCTACAGAATAAAGAAACAGCTTTAAAGATTTTAAGATCTAAATTAAATCAATTACAAGTTGAACAGCGCGCAAAGGAAGTTAAAGATGTGAAAGGTGATTATATGAAAGCTCAGTGGGGGAACCAAATTAGATCTTATGTATTGCATCCTTATAAAATGGTTAAAGATCACCGAACAAAATTTGTGTTCAAAGAGCCTTATAAAGTTTTAGATGGAAATTTAGATGAATTTGTTAAAGAGTATCTGAAGATGGAAGTATAATATATAAATGTAATTGTCCATGTCATCCCGCAAATTGTAGCAACAATTATGCGGGATCTATATAGGAAAATTATAGCAATTAGAAAGGAGCTTCTTATTGAAAATTAGATCCCGCATCAAGTGCGGGATGACATTTAATAAATTAGTATTAATTTAATCTAATGAAGAAATCAGAAACATTTTTATTTTATTCATTTTCTTTCATTATTGGAATAGCAGTTGGATTGTTAGCAGATATTAGTTTTTTTACAATTTATATTTTACTATTATTAGTTATAATTTTTGTTGTTACATTTTGGAATAATAAAAATTTGAGGATCTTTTTTATAGGGATTCTTTTTTTGTTTTTAGGGATTGGAAGAACTATAATTTTTTTTAATTTATCTTTTACTCAAAATGAAATTAGTAAATACAATGAAACAGAAGTTGCGATTAAAGGGATGATTATAGATGAGCCACAGCGAGCTTATAGTAAACAAAAATTTAAGTTTAAAGCAAAAAGTATTAAAAAAGATAATATCGGATGGGCAGAAATTAAAGGAAATGTTTTAGTTTATGTAGATTTTTATCCTTCTCGCGTATATGGAGATAATCTAGAAATAAAGTGTAAGTTAGCGACTGTTGAGCCTTTTGATGGTTTTAGATATGATAAATATTTAGCTATAGATGATATTTATTCTATTTGCTATTATCCAGAAGTAAAATTTTTAGGTAAAGGCAATGGAAATATAGTATATGCTAAAATTTTAGTTTTTAAAGATAAAATGCAGAATATTATAAAGGCATATATAGATGAGCCACAAGCGTCTATTTTGTCAGCTGTATTATTAGGGAATAAATATGGTGTTAATAAAGAATTAAAAGATTTATTTAGTAGAGTTGGGATTAGTCATATTATTGCTGTTTCAGGTATGCATATTGCAATTGTGTCAATAATTATTTTATTTTTTTTATCTTTTATTGGGATATCCCGTAAAAAATCTTTTTATATTACTACTGTTATTCTTGTATTATATGTGATTATGATTGGCGCGCCAGCTTCAGCAGTAAGGGCAGTTATTATGGCTTTTGTTATCTTGCTTGCTGTTCAGATAGGAAGATTGTCAAAATTAATAAATGCTATTTTATTAGCAGCTGTTATAATGATTTTTGTTAATCCATATATTTTATTTTATGATGTCGGATTCCAATTTTCATTTATTGCTTTATTAGGAATATTCCATTTATTCTCAATTATTAGAGGTTTAATTAAATTACCATTAAATAAATATGTAAAAGATTTAATAAGTATTTCTTTATCAGCTGAAATTGCTATTTTACCATTAGTTTTTTATTATTTTGGCTTATTTTCATTAACAGCTCCATTTACAAACCTTTTAGTTGTTTGGCTTATTCCTTCCGTGATGTTAATGGGAATAATTTTAGTGTTCACTGGGATGTTTCCTTTATTTTCTATTTTGTCATATTTTGTCGGCGCTCTTATAGGAGCTATATTAAAGTATATCATCTTTATTGCTGGGAGTTTTGCTAGCCCGCAATGGGTTGCAATTAATGTTGATAATTTTCCTTTATGGGGCGTTGGTTTATATTATATTTTTTTGGCGTTTTTGGTTTTAAAGTCTAAAAAGGCAGTATCCAAAGTTGAAAGAAGTTGATTTATAATAGAGTATAGGTTAAAATAGGTATTAAGGGGCTGATAACACTTTTTATGGGACTGTTGCCGAATGCTCCTTTAGGCATAAATTTTTAGATTTTGAGGCACAATTTTTTAAACAATTTTTGAGGTTTAGCCTAAGCTAAGCCAAAAAAAATTTTGGAAAATTTGACCAAAATATGAAAATTTAGGACAAAGAGGAGCATTCGGCAACAGTCCCTTTATATATGATTTTTTCACATTTTCCAGCAGGATATATTACAGCAAAAATTACAGAGAAAAAATTTTGGAAAAATTTTTCGCGTATTGAGATTTTATGGCTTTATGCTATAATTTTATTTTTTAGCATTTTTCCTGACATAGATTTATTTTATTTTTATTTTATAAACGGCATTAATGGACATCATGAAAATTTAACTCATTCTTTTTTCTTGTATATATTTATTGCTTTAATTGTTTATTTTTTAGGGACATTGAAAAAAAATAGATTTATAAAGTATATGGCTTTTTCTATTGTTTTAGGCGCGACTTCTCATCTTGTTTTAGATTCGTTATTTTCTTGTGTGAAATGGATATGGCCGATTAGAAATGGAGTATATGGTTTGCCACTTATAACAAGTTATTTTAATATTTTAAATCAATATGGAATTGGTTTCTATTTATTTGTAGAGTTGTTTATTATTTTTTTAGCAATTAGTATATATATATGTGAAAAATTAAGCAAAAAAAATGGTATAATTATGTTGATATTTTTTTTAATATTTTCTTTTGTATCCGCGTATTTAGCGCTGGATAATTTTTATATGCAACCCAATATTTGTTATAGAGATTTAGATAATGATTGCATCCCAAATGTAAAGGATTTTGATTCTGATAATGACGGAATTGAAAATATTTTAGATACAGATGCAAATAATAATGGTATTAGCAATAAGGAAGAGATTTTAACGCATGTTAAGCAGATGGAAGGTAAATATTCTAATATATTACATGGAGAATTTTGGCATAACGGCGTTAGCTGGGGATTAGTTTCTGATACAGCCGTTCTTAAAGATGGTTTAGAAAAGGCAGGAATATTTTTATCCACTGAAATTAGCAGAGATTTTGAGAAAGATCCAAAATTATATGAATTTAAACAAAATGATTCTCCTGTAAATGTATATTTTTCTGATAAAATAAATAATATTTATAGTTTTTTGAGAAATAAAAATATGTTAATTTTTGATGGCGCTACTTGTAAAAAACTAGAGTCTCTTAACCTTGAACCAGCCGATATAATTTTTTATGGTAGTAATTTAATTCATATTGCGATTGTTGTTGATACTAAAGAAGAATCTTATCAGGTTTTGGAAATTGAGAATTATTATAAAAAAGCAGTAATTTTAGATAATTGGGAGATGGAAAGGTATTATGGCGTCCCTATCGCAGTTGCTAGATTGCCTTGAAAAAAAGGTTTTATAATGATATGCTTTAAGTGGGACTGTTGCCGAATGCTACTTTAGTCAACAGTCCCACAGTAGTCTTTTTAGTTTGAGAATTAGTTCTTGTAAATTATGAAAAATAGCAAATTTATAAAAAATATAGCAATTTCTTTTTTTTCAGCAGGTTTTTTATTCGTTATTTTTGTGTATCTTTGGATTTTAGGAGTTTCTGACTTAATTGTTTCAAAAATTGATTATTTAGGGCGTAATTTTCAGGGATTAAATAAATCGTTATTTTTTAGTAGTAGCTTTTTTTCTTCTTATATTTTTGTGATAGTATCTTTTACTGCAGGCGCGCTTGTTTTTTTAGAGATTAAAAATAAGATTTTTAAAGCATGTTTATATGTTTTAGTAAGTTTAAGTTTATTGCTTTTAATCTTCATAGATTTTTTAATTATATGGATATTATTGCTCATTGTGTCTTTTATCGCATCATATTTATTGGATAAGAAAAAAAAAGGATGTATTCCAAAATTATATTTATATATTAGTATTATCGCTATATTTTTTAGTTTTTTGCAGGTTAATAATTTTATTAATTCATTTAAAAAAAATATTAATTCAAATAATAATAGCGCGATGTTTTTTGTTTTTGATAGAATATCTTTTTTGAATTTTAAAAGCAACAGTTTTGGATTTAATGATTCTTTCAAGATTGCAAAAGAATCATTTAAAGAAAATTGGTTTATAGGATCTGGACAGGGAACCTTTACTTATAATGTTTCAAAATATGGAGGAGCAGTAGATGGATCGGCAAGTCCAGAAATGATCCGTTCTAATAATCCATCTAATTATTTTTTTATGTTAGTTTCTAATAGCGGATTGCTTGGAATTTTGGTATATTTTGTGTTTATTTCCCTTTTTTTTATTATATCCTTCCATATTTTATATGACAATTTGACGAAAGATTATGCCATATATAGAAAAAATAGTTTTATTTTAATTAGTATTATTTCAGTAATTTTTGCGAACCTTTTTTTATTGCCTAATATTTTTTTAACGTTTATTTTTTGGATTTTATTAGCAATAATGATGATTGAAATTAAAAAAGATGTTCCTCAATTTTTTTCAGATAAGATTATCTCACGTGATGTCGAGAATAATCAAGAAAATAAAATAAACATTTATCCGCTTGCTAATCTATTGTTTGTAGTAATTATAGTTATTTTATCTGGTTTTTATACAATTATTTTTCGTTACCATATAGCTGATTATAATTATAAAGAATATTTAATAAATAGCGCTAAAGCGTCTGAGGAATTAAAGGAAGCTATTCGTTTAAATCCTTATTTTGAAGATTATTCTATTAAACTTGCAGAAAATTCTTTGGCAAAGATTAGTTTTGAATTGGGTAAGGAAAATGAGGAAGATAAAGATTTGAGTGTACTTGGAGAAGAATCAGCTCGTAGCATAGAAATCATAAAAAGAAATCTTAAAGAGCATCCTAATTCTGTTAGAGCATGGGAAATCGCCGGCAATGTATATAAAAATGTATCTCCATTTATTAAAAAAGGAGTTCAAGAATGGATTATAAAAAGTTTTGAAAATGCATTGGAATTTGAGCCCCATAATCTTTTTTTTAAACTTGAGATAGCAAAAGCGTATTTATTAGAAGGGACGACTGATGGCGTGGATAATGAAAAAGTTAATAAATCAATTGATTTATTAAATAGTATAACAGATAAGTGTCTAAATAATAGATGCCTGTATTATACAGAAGCAAAGTTTTATTTAGCAAAAGCATTGGAAGCAAAAGGAAAAAATAAGCAAGCTATAGAAGAGTTGCAAGATATAAATATAGATAAGCAGGAGTTTATAGATGAGAATGACCCTAATGTTTTATTTGAATTAGGAAGAATTTATTTTAATAATGAAGAACTTGATAAGGCAAAAAAAGTTTTAGAAGAAGTTTTAAGAATAAAACCAAATTATTCAAATGCATTATATACATTAGCATCTGTATATGAAAAACAGGGAAATATCGGGAGAGCTATTACATTATTAGAAAAGGTAAAAGAATTAAATCAGGATAATAGTGAAATATTAGAAAAAATAGATAGCCTTAAAAAATTATAACAGTCCAAATATATAAAATTATATGTCTATAACAAAAACTAAAATTGAAGAGATCGCAAATTTGGCGCGTATAAAATTAACAGAGGAAGAAAAAAATATTTATATTGAACAGCTTTCTTCAATATTAGATTATTTTAAGCAATTAAAAGAAGTTGATACTTCAAAAATAACTCCATTAATTAATGCTAATTTAGAGTTTAATGTTTTAAGGGATGATATTATAGATGATTGCGAGAAAGATATTGCAGAAGAAATTTTATGTCAGTTGCCTGAAAAAAAAGGACGAAATATTAAAGTTAAGAAAATTTTGTAAAGGGGACTGTTGCCGAATGCTCCTTTAGGCATAAATTTTCAAATTTTGAGGCAAAATTTTTTTAACAATTTTTGCGGTTTAGCTTTAGCTAAGCTAAGAAAATTTTTAGAAAATTTGACCAAAATATGAGAATTTAGGACAAAGAGGTATTCGGCAACAGTCCCCTAAAAGAATTCAAGCTAATGAACTATAAAAAAGATATCTTAAAAGATACTTATAAAAATCCTTTTTACCCTAAAAAGGATATTAGTGTTAATAAAGGAATAATATTAACATTAATTTTTAGTATTATTATGGGTTATTGGGTATATTTATTATTTTATTCGCCGTATTTTAAGATTAAAAGAATCTATATTAATGATATAGAATATATTGATAATAAAAAAGTTTTAGAAATCGTTAGATCTCAAATATCTGAGAGAAGATTTTTTATATTTCATCAAAATAATTCGCTATTGCTAGATGAGCTAATGTTGCAAACAAAAATAAAAAAAACTTTTTTGGTAGAGGATATTCAGATTAGAATTCAAAGTTTTAATGATATTTATATACAAATAATAGGGAAGCCATCAGGAGTTACATGGATTGCAGGAGATAAATATTATTATTTGGATATGGATGGGAATGTAAAAAGAGAAGTTTCGCCGATGGAAGCAAAAAGGGAGTATCTCATTATTTATGGTTTTAATAATGATAGAGTAGATGAAAATTTTGATAATCAAAAGTTTATTAGTAAAGAATATATAAATAGCGCGATAAAAATTAAAGAAGATATTAAGAAGAATACTCAGTTTACGATTATATCATTTAAATATATAAATAATGATTATATTCAAGAATTTTATGCAAAAACAGACAAAGGATATGAAATATTTTTTGATTTAAGGATAGATCTAACAGAGCAATTAGGTAATTTATATACTTTATTAAACCAAACATTTAAAAATAACGTTTATCCTGATCAGTATATAGATTTAAGATTTGGAGAAAGAGTTTATTATAAGTAATTTTTTATTCGGTCATATCATTAGCATTAATTTTATATTCCTTTCTATCATAAAATTCCGCTTGTTTTCCTTTATTCCATGAATTAACAGGACGTAAATATCCTGACACTCTGGAATAAACTTCGCATTTTTGTCTTTTTTGATTTTGTAAAATTGTAGGATTTGATTGATTTGACATATAATTTAATTATAGCATATCCTAAAATTTTTAGCCATTATGGGGCTGTCGCCTAATACCTCTTTGTCCTAAATTCCCATATTTTGGTCAAATTTTCTAAAATTTTTTTGGCTTAGCTAAGGCTAAACCGCAAAAATTGTTTAAAAAATTATACCTCAAAATCTGAAAATTTATGCCTAAAGGAGCATTAGGCGATAGCCCCATTGTTGTTAGTGACGTTTTGTTCCTCATCGCATATAGGGCAATAGAAATGTTCACCTGCGATATATCCATGTTTGGGACAAATGCTGAAAGTTGGAGTAATAGTGAAATATGGAAGATGAAAATTTGTAGCTATTTTTTTGACTAAATTTTTCGTCGCTTCTTTTGAAGGCATTCTTTCTCCAATATAACCATGAAAAACAGTGCCTCCAGTATATTTTGTTTGTATATCATCTTGATGCTTAAGTGCTTCAAATATATCTTCAGTTCGTCCAACTGGTATATGAGTTGAGTTAGTATAATATGATGTAGAATTTTTATCTTCATTAGCTGTAATAATATCAGGATACTTTTTTTTATCAATTTTTGCCATTCTATAGGCAGTGCCTTCACCAGGCACTGATTCTAAATTATATAGATTGTTTGTTTGTTCCTGATATTGAGCTGTTTTATTAAGCATAAAATCCATAATTTCTATTGTGAATTTTTTACCTTCATCATCTATTATATTTTTTCCAATTAAATTTAACAATGCTTCATTCATTCCAATAGTTCCTATTGTAGAAAAATGATTTTTCCAATAAGTGCCAAATCTTGATTTTATATCAGCTAAATAATACCGCGCGTATGGATATAGTCCTTCGTTTGTTAATTTTTCTAAAATTTTTCTTTTAATTTCTAGGCTTTCTTTTGCAATGTCCATCATCTTACCAAGACGAGTAAGGAATTCTGCTTTTGCTTTTTTTACATCTTTATTTTTAGAGAGATATCCTAACCTAGGTAAATTCATAGTTACAACTCCAATACTGCCAGTTAATGGATTAGCAGCGAATAATCCTCCACCACGTTTTCGTAATTCTTTATTATCTAAACGTAAGCGACAACACATACTACGGGCATCGTCTGGATCCATATCTGAATTGATGAAATTAGAAAAATAAGGAATGCCATATTTTGCAGTCATTTCAAATACTTTTCCTAAAACATGCGAATCCCAATCTAAATTTTTTGTTATGTTATATGTGGGGATCGGGAATGTAAAAACTCTTCCTTTTGAATCTCCTTCCATCATCACATCGCAAAATGCTTCATTTATCATATCTATTTCTTTCTGGAAATCTTTATATTTTTCTTTTTGTATTTTTCCGCCAATAATTACAGATTCATCACCAACTATTTTTGAAGGAGTCAAGTCCATTGTTAAATTTGTAAATGGAGTTTGGAAACCAACTCGTGTAGGAACATTTACATTAAATAAAAATTCCTGCATACATTGTTTTACCGCGGGATAGTCTAATTTATCAGCTCTTATAAAAGGAGCTAAATATGTGTCAAAATTAGCGAATGCTTGCGCGCCAGCCACTTCTCCTTGCAAAGTATAGAAAAAATTTACAATTTGACCAAGCGCTGTTCGCAGATGTTTAGGAGGTTTTGATTCAATTTTATTATTTACGCCTCCAAATCCTCTGATTAACAATTCTCGCAGTTCCCATCCACAGCAATAAGGAGCTAAAATTTGCAAATCATGTATATGTATATCTCCATTAGAGTGTCCGTTTCTTATTTCTTCAGGATATACCTTATATAACCAATAGCGAGCTGAAACAGCTGACGAAATATGATTATTCAATCCTTGCAAAGAATAAGCCATATTACTATTCTCTTTTACGCGCCAGTCTAATTGTTGTAAATAATCTTCAACGATTTCGTCTGAGTTTATTATAGATTCTATGTTTCTTAACTTAGAATGTTGATCACGATATAAGATATATGCTTTAGCTATTTTGATCCATTTACTAGTGATCAGAGCTTCTTCAACTATATCTTGAACCTCCTCAACAGCTGGTATTGATCTATGATGGAATTTTTTATTTAATATTTTTACAACTTCATCAGATACTTTTTCAACTTCATTTTTTTCCATACTTTCATCAACTGCATTTATAGCTTTAATAATAGCATCTGTAATTTTTTGCTGATTGAAATCTGCGATTCTCCCATCTCTTTTTCTGATATTTGATATTATATTCTTTTCGTAAGTCATAATTTTTTTTATGTTAGCTCTATAAATATGAATTGTCATTTGGCAACAGTTCCATCTGAAATCGTTTATTTGAAAATAAAAAAACGTTGGTACCACTTAATTAAATATTGCAACGTTAATTAACATTTAAACTTTATATTTAGAATTATATCACATTTAGATTTTATAAACAACGGCTTATTTTTAGTGATTTTTTAGGGTATATAAGGTATTATCCACAGTCAGTATTCTCAGTATAAATTTTTAGCTGGTCTGCAAGTAGTCGTGTGATTAGAAAGTCTTTTTTTACCTTTTCTTTGGCATTTTTACCCATTTTTATTGATGATTTTGGATTTTTAACAGTCCAGATTATTTTTTTTGCAGTGTCTTTAACATTATCAGTTAAGAAACCATTTTTTTTATTTTTTATCTGGAATTTTATTCCTCCAACATTTCCGCCAATTAGAATTTTGCTTCTCCACATAGCTTCAGTAACTGTTAATCCGAAACCTTCGCGACTTGATAACTGCAGAATTGGATTTGCGCAGTTTTGAATCATTTTTATAAAATTAGTGTGTGAAATTTTCAATTTTTTCAATTGATTTAAGCTGTGAAACACCCATATATTTTCATCTTCCTTTGCGTATTCTTTTACCTCTTTTAAAACATCATAAGCGCTTGGATCATCTTTTGCTTCAATTATACCAGCTAAAATTAATTGTAAATTAGGAATTTTCTTTTTAGCTATATAAAAAGCTTCAATCACACCCAATGGATTTTTCCAAATGTCAAAACGAGAAACTTGAGCTATTAAAGGATATTTAGGATTAATACCTATTTTTTCCAGACAGTTTTTATATTTTGAGCAATGAACTATTTCATTTTTTTCTGTCAAAGGATCTATCGCAGGAGGAGAAATATAAATTTTAGGATTTATGTTTTTAAATTTTGTACTCACATATTCAGGAAGAGATAAAATTACTGAGTTATAATTTTTTATATAAGGAAGAAGGAAATTTAAAATTTCTTTATTAGGCGCGCTCATATCAACATGAATTCTTAGTATTTTTGTGATTGTATTATCAAATTCAGAAACTGCCAATGGTTGTGGATCATGCATCATCAATAAATCAGGTTTTAATTTTTTTATATCATCAGCGAATTTTTTATTATAGTCCAAATAATGTTTTTTTTGTTCATCAGATAGGAAAGTGTCATATCCTTGAAGACCATTATGGAATTTTTTTGTAATAAAAAAGAATTCAGGGTCAGCTTGTATGCAATACCAGTTGCTGTCAATGCCAAGAGACATTTCTAATGGAACCAAACTTTTAAGAATTTCAGCAACTCCTCCACCTTTTGGAGTTGAATTTATATGGATAATTTTTAGTTTTTTCAGAGGTTTAGATAAAGTTTTAATCTTTTCGTATTCTGTTTTAGTTAAGAACTTTCTATAATCACTGAATTTTTTATGTGTTGTTCTGATTTTTTTTATTGTCATATAAGTTTTTAAACCTCCCCCCTTTAGAAGGGGGCCCGCCCGAACGACGATTCAGTCGGGCGGGGAAGCAGGGGGGTATTAGTTATACATACATCTGATATATTAACTATATCAGATAATATCAATTATTAGTATTATATCATATTTAGTTAAAATGCGACAATAGTACAAAAAAAACAGAGTTAACTCTGTTTTTTTGTTGCTATCTTTAAACAGCCCTCCTAACAAACTGTCTAAGAAGCGTCATTCTGCCTGCCCGCCGATTTGGCGAGGATACGTTCAGAATGACGCACATAAGTTTTTAGACAGTTTGAGCTAATTGAGCCCCATCCTAAAGGGTGGGGAAGCACTTTTAAAATTTTTTCCACGATGGGTGTCATCCTATCTGAACAATATTATGGAGACGGCGGCGAATTCAAGAGATTGACTTTTGTGAATAATTGTGCTTAGATAAAGTTATAATTAAGGATTGGTAAAAAAAATACCAAAGTAGTGATGTCCTAAGTATTTAGTTCAGAATTTATAATATATTATAAATGTTTGTAATGAGCACTGCTGTCGCGCTAAATACAAACGTTTATAGTAAAGGCTATTAACGTTTTAGTTCTTTAACATTTAAAAATGCAATGACAAAAAAGAAAGGAATTTGAGATGTCAATAAAAAGTTATGATGTGATTTTATATTGTTATAGTGATGAGCCTTCTGGCTATGGTGTTCCACCGTTTCTTGGTGTACATCAAAGGTATATATCAGGAGCATTAAAATATCTTAACAGAAAACATTTTTATTTAACGATAGATGATTTAAGATATAATAAAGGGAAAGCAAAGAATGTCCCTTTTGATCATACTGATATTTCGACTACCAATCTAACTAAGAATGTTGATAATGCAATTTCGTTACTCGAAGGAGCTGATGTAATCTATATTGTAATGGGTTGTTTCGTTAATTATGAATACGTATCAACCTTGCCACCCAAAGCTTCAGAGTTGTATAAATTAATCAAAGAATTCAGAACACCCAAAATTTTATTCTATGTGCTAGGAGGGGAAAAGGCACTACCTCCGTGGTTTAGAAAATCGTCTCTTTTTAACATTATTGACAAAATTGTGACAGGATTAGCTTATAATTACCTTTTGAAAGGTGAAATTTCTTCATTCATTCCCAACTATGATTTACTCGCTGAAATTACCAAGACAGCAACTCCTATTATAGAACAGATCGAGCATCCACGAATAATCGAAATTGAGAGTATGATGGGGTGCGATTGGGCTCGTTGCTCCTTTTGCATTGAACGAATTCGCGGGCATTCTGTAGTATTTCGAAATGTAGAGGATATTATTGCGGATGTAGTTTCGTTATACAAAGGCGGAGCTCGATATTTCAGAATAGGAAGAAACCCTAATTTTTATTACTATATGGTCCAAGATGTATCTAAGGTTGAGGCATTACTATGCGGAATTAGAAATCAATGTCCTGACCTCAAAATGCTTCACATTGACAATGTTAATCCTGAAAGTGTTGTTACTACTCGGGGGCAAGAGATTACTAAATTGATTGTAGAATATTGTACATCTGGAAATATTGCACCTTTCGGAATTGAATCATTTGATCCTGTGGTACGAAAAAAAAATTCGCTTAATGCTAATATTAATCAGATTATAGAAGCTATTGGAATACTGAACGAATATGGTCAAAAAAAAGGAGAAAATGGTTTGCCTAAATTTCTACCAGGAATAAACCTGATGCATAACCTTGCTGGTCAAAGATCGGAAACCTTAGATTATAATCTCTATTATCTTAATCAGATTATGGAGAAAGGATATCAAACACGTCGTCTATTTTTTAGAAGATGCTCTTCCTTTTTGGGTGTGAGCATGAAAGAGAATAAGATAATACGAAATAATGATCTATACGAAGACTGGAAACGGCAGATTTATGAAAATTATGCCATACCTATGTTAAAGAGAGTTTTTCCATCAGGTAGCATATTAAAAGAAGCCATAGTAGAAGTGTGGCAACATGGAGATTCTGTATTGCGTCAGTTATCAACATGCCCTTCTCGTATTGTGATCAAAGATGTATTGTTACCAATTGGGACAGAGCACAATATTGAAGTTCGAGGCATCTTAAAACATAGAACTTTACTTGGAAAGCTCTGGTTTGAATAAAGTAAATCAGATAATTTTTTTGAAGGTCGGAGCAAAAAATAATTTGTTCCGACCTGATTAATAACATTAAGGAGACTATCTATGAAATACATGGGAATTTTGCTTCCTGAAACAAATACTATTGTAGAAAAGGAAATAATCCAAATGATTGCCGAATACCCCAATATGCTTAATCAAGTTTCTTTTCATTTTTCCAGAATTGAAGTTAAGACAGATTATGTTCAAAGTGAGATAAATTTTTTAATGGAACTTTACGCTAATAGAGAAAGGGCATATAATTTATTGGAATCTATTCCTCTAAATATTATTGGTTTTTTTTGCACCTCCGCTATTGTATTGGGGAAACATAAAAATTTTGTTATTTGTGATATGATAAATGGTATTCGGTGTGTTGATCCATTGCATGCTTTAATATTAGCTTGCATGCGTTTCTCTTCTAGAAAGGTTTTATTACTATCTCCTTATAATCAACAGACATCACAGCTTCTTGAGAGTAACCTAAAGAGTGCGAGTGTGCCAATTTGTCAAACAATAGTTCTTAATATAAATAAGAATATTGATAAATATAGCTTTGAAAAAACCAAAAAATTGATAATGTCTAATTTGCAAGATGACACAGACTTAATAATAATATCTTGCACTAATTTTAGAACCTTAGATTTAATTTCTTTTTTTGAAAAAGAAATTAACATTCCAGTAATTTCTAGTAATCAATCTCTATTTTGGCTAATGTGCAGAGAACTTGATATTGAATGTAGCAAACTTGTAAAGTATGGTTCCATATTTCGAACAGTAGGGAGGATTATTTGATGAATAGCGAAAAAAAGTGTGATCTTTTATTTGTTGGAAATATTTCTTTTGATAAGATTAAGAACAATCGTAATGTTTCAAGATGTGTTATAGGAGGAAGTGCTTACATTTGCGCCTATTGTGCTAACTTTGTTTCCGATCTTAGTGTAAAAATTTGTTCTGTTATTGGCAGAGACTTTCCATTACATATTATCCAAAAAAAAGGGATTAATATTGATGGTATTTGTATTTCTAAGGAATTATCTAATATTTTTATTGTTAATGAAAAAGATAGAACGATTGTTTTTGAAGATCATCCATTAAAATTTACACTTCAGAATATAGAACATACACAGCATGTGCACATTTCTTGCAGAAAAGGTATTATCTCTCCATATAAGTGTCTTGCTAACATAAGATATCACAGTTTTTCAATTGATGTTATGTATTCTAGTTTAGAAGAGAATATGCCAGAGATAGTTAAGTGCATGAAATTAGTTGATATGTTGTTTCTAAATAACTATGAATATGCTATCTTAAATAGGTGCTTAGGAGATAAAATTGAAAATGTTTTTCCAAGAATTCTTATCTTTATAACTCAAGGCGAAAAAGGTATCATCATCAAAAAAGAATTAAACAGCGTTTATCTTTCAGGTATTAAAATTCGAGATAAAGAAAAAATTGTTTCAACGACAGGGGCTGGGGACGCTTTTATTGGTGGCTTCTTAGGCTCTTATTGCTATTCCGCATCATTTATTGAATCTCTTGCTATAGGTGTTTCTGTCGCGAGACTAGCTGTACAAGAATTTGGGGTGTCCCACATTGCAAAGAAAAAATTGAATTTAGAAAATTATTTCAAGGAATTGTTGCCGATCTACAAAATTCAGCAATATGAAATTCAGAACTTATTAGGAGAAACATAATGATAAAAACATTAAAATTGCCAAAGTTTATCTTTGTCGTTGGATCAGCTGCTTCTGGTAAATCTACTCTGGCTAACTGTATCAAGATTAGATTTCCTGTATATAACATGGTTAATGATCTTAACAAATTTAAAGAGTGGTTAAAGAATAAACAAACAACCAACAAGCCATGTAGTATCAAATCTTTAGCTTCAGGTGGTTTTAGAATCATAGATCCTGTTGTCTGGGATCGTGCTTTAATTTCAATTGTTAAATGGATTAATTTAGAAGCATTTTATATTTTTGAATTTGCGAGAGGTATTGATTTAAAATATTTAAAACTTCTTGGGCTTGAAAAGTATCAAGTCTATAATCATTGTTTTAAAATTATACTAGACGCACAGCCGAATGTTAGAATAAATGAGATGCTGATTATTCACATACATTGCGATTTTGATTCTCGAATTAGAAGAAATTGTATAAGAAAAGAAAAAGGAGAACATTTTGTAGATGAAAGTGTAATGCGTAGAGTTTATTTTGAAGATAACTTTCGCTATATAGCTATTGGAAACAACCATGGTTATTTGAATAATAAGAGTAAAATATCAATTTTTTCTGTGGATAATTCTAAAGAATTATTGCCGAAAAAGAGAGTTGAATATTTTAACCTTCAAATACAAATGGCTTTGAGTTTTTATGTAAAACAAATTGAAAAAAAGAGGTGAAATATGGGAATAATAATGTCTTCAAAAGATTATAGGAATATACTAAAAGTTTGCGCTTCACAGCAAGTCGTAAAAGAAGCGGTATTTAAGAACCATGACAACAACTTATGGTGGCCTTTAGCAGTAAAGGATTGGCGGATAAGAATGATAGTGGCAGGTCTTAGCACTAGGGTAAGTTATCGCATGATTAAAACATACCAAAGTGTTGTTAGTAATTTAGATTCTTACAGTTATGAAGCAATAGCTTTTATGGCGGAAAAAAATTTTAAAGATATAGTAAAACCTATTGGTCTTAGTAAAACGAGAGTTGATTTTTGGCGCTCTATGGTGGAATTTATTGAATATTTATGCAATCATAATATTGATGTTAAAAATATTAACAATGATAAGTTGATCCAATTGATTCAAGATAGAGTCTATGGATCAGGATATAAGGTGGCGCAATGTTGTACACTTTATGCTCGTGGTTATTATTGCGGGATTATGCCTGTAGATAGTGGCATGCTCACATTACTCTGCCCTGCCATTGGTTTGCCTGCGCCTAATTCTCCTTTTGGTCACGAAATTATGCGTAAACAACTTGAGGCGTTAACGATTGATACTGATTGTAGAAAAATAGCAATAGAGAAGGGATATAATTCTCTTGCATTGCCAAAAGATAAACCTCTTACTTGGTGGGCTCATTTAGTGCTTATTTATTACAAGAGATTTTTTTCTCGCAAAAATGACCCGGCAGGTCTTCCATTAAGAACACATCTTTCAACTAAAAATTTGGTCGCCCAAATAGGTCAAAAAGATGAAATAAAATTAGGAGGTGTTAAGAACATCATATTTGAAGGATTAAATGGGGTTGGCAAAACAACGATTACGAAAATGCTTGCAGGTATTGGCTTTAATAGAATACACTTTAATTATAATTCTGATACCAATAATCTTTTCTTGTTTTATCAAAATCTATTACAGGAAAATTTTACACTGCCAAAGAGATTTGTTTTTGATAGAAGTTTTGTGTCAGAGATTGTTTATGGTCGGCTTTTTAGAAATAAGAGTCGACTTACAAAAAAACATATTAAACTCTTATTGAAAAAATTGAAAGAACAAAATAGCGTATTTATATACTTGTATGCACCTCTAGATTCTTTATTAGAAAGGGATCATGACAAAAATAAGTTGATAAGTAGTTATTCTTCGTTAATGGAAAGATATGAACGTGTTATCAACTTTGTCGCTCAATATATTCCGATTGTCAGGATAGATAGCCAAAAAAACAGCTCTTTGCAAATTTTTTCTCAAATTACAGGGTTTGAGTTTATAAAGAAAAAATAACACTAAGTGGGAGTACTATATTTACTTTTTAAGTAAAACGCCTTTGTCAATATAGTACTCCCTTTTTTCATTCTTCTCTAATTTATTTAAAATCTCTTTTCCTAAATCTATTTTGAGAATTGACGATAGTCCCAAGAGATAAATAAACACATCAGCCAACTCTTCGCCTAAGTCGTCTTTCTTTTTTTTCCAAGCATCAAAAGCCTCAGCCAATTCTCCTGAAACAAGACAAAATTCTAAAGGTACATTGGTAATGTTAAAACCTTTTTTTTTTTTGTTCGCAAAAATTTCATTTTGAATTTGACTGACAAGTTTACTAAATAATTGTTGATTGGTGTTATTCATAACTTTATTTTTTAGTATAAATTTTTTTTTCAATTATTACAAAAAATGCATATATGTTCATAAAAGCATTTCTTATTTTCATAATACCAAATATCAGCCATTTATACAAGTAATTTTAAAGAACTGTCGGAGCCATATAATAATGTCATAGTACAGCCAAATAGAAATGTCATACCTGTGTTTTTTCGTGGGATTGTGGTAATCTTATATTACGTATTATAAGTAATCAATTAAATATGGGAACAATTATAAAAGGTATTCAATATCTTATGCTCAAAATTATGAAAAGATTGCGCCAGCCGGATGATAATCGGCCGGCAATCGCGACTGCGGAACATCTTTTGGATAATAAGTTGCTACCATCAGCTTTTAGCGTATTTCAAGATTCGCAATTTAGGCAAGCCACTGGTTTTGATAAACTGGCTCAAGTTGAACAAGATAGAATTTTTAATGAATTAGAAGTAGCGACAATGAGTCTTTGTCTTTTTTGCATAGAACAGCGAGGCGCCATTGTTGGCAATAAAGATTTTCATTTTTGGAAAGAAGTTAGCAAAAAAATTCCAATCCAGTTTGAACAAAAACTGCTCGGTCATGGAGTTGATAAGGGAAACGCGAAATTATTTAAAGATTTGATTATGATTCGCCATGAAGAGTATGAAAAGATATTTGATGGGAGTAGGGATTATTTTGAGGAGCAAAAAGATTTTAAGGATATATCAAACAAGTCGGCAAAAAATGCGTTTGTGCGTGCTCAATCAGTGACAGTTGGAGCTGTTGATCATATTCGGCGTGGCAAATTGAAGCAAGGCGATAGTCTTTTACGCATTATCCGTAACTGGCTTTTTCCTCTTGATATAGAAATTACGAAATTCATCAGAAAATTATAGAGGAGCTTTTTAATAATTATCTCTCTAATTAATTAGGGAGATAATTTTTTTTGATATAAATTTGCTCTTGAGCATGCTCTAGAGCAGGTGTTTTTGTTGATTTTTTGGGTGGAAAGGGGGGTAATATAAGTATATTAGAAGAGTATTAATGACTTAATTATATGAAAAAGAAAAAAGAACAATTTAATAAAGGGGAAATAGTTATTTACAAAACTTCAAAAAATGAAGTTGAATTAAAAGTGCGTTTTGAGAACGAAAATATTTGGCTTGATGCTAGACAAATGGCGAAAATTCTCGATGTTAATCGTCCGGCTATTGTTAAACATATCCAAAATATTTATAAAAATGGGGAATTAGAAGCAAATCTAACCTGTTCCATTTTGGAACAGGTTGCCACTGACGGAAAAATAAGGAAAATAAATTTGTATAATTTAGATATGATTATTTCTGTCGGCTATCGTGTCAATTCTCAAAGAGCGACGGAGTTTCGTATTTGGGCAACTAAAATTCTTAAACAGCATCTTTTAAAAGGATACACTATAAATAAAAAACGTATCACTCAAAATTATGATCGGTTTTTACAAGCGGTAGCTAAAGTAAAATCGCTTTTACCAAAAGGCGATGAAGTGCGCGCAAAAGATGTATTAGAGTTAATGAATGCTTTTGCTACAACTTGGTTTTCATTAGAGGCTTACGATACTGATAATTTTCCTAAAAAAGGAGCAAGTAAAAAACGAGTTTTATTTACTGCTGAAGAACTAAAAAACGCTTTGCAAAATTTCAAGCAAGAACTTATCGCTAAAAAGCAGACAACGGAATTATTTGGACAAGAAAGGCAAAGAGAAGCAACTGCTGGAATTGTCGGCAATG
>JBHPIX010000010.1:0-26824 GCA_042568285.1 Patescibacteria group bacterium
TAGAAAAAATCTCTACTATTGTAAAATAAGAAAAAATAAGTTATTATAAATACATTAACTAGATAATTAACTATGCGCAATCATATTATAACAGGTTTAGATTTAGGAACATCTCATATTAGAATCGCAGTCGGGCAAAGAGATGAAGAAAATAATGGCAAATTGCAAATTATTGGTTTGACTGAATTTCCGTCTCAAGGCATTACGAAAGGATCAATTAATAGTATTGATGACACTGTCTCAAGCATTACGGCAGCTTTAGAGCAAATTGAAAAGACAACTGGGCTACCTGTTGATCAGGTGTTTTTGGGCATTTCAGGTCCATATATTAGTTCTCAGCAAGGCAAAGGAGTTGTCGCAGTATCAAAAGTTAATGGAGAAATTGAGGAAACAGATGTTAAAAGAGCTATAGAGGCCGCGCATACTACAGCTTCACCTCCTAATTATGAAATGTTACATGTTATACCTAAAAGTTTTATTGTTGATGGACAGTCATCTATTAAGGATCCAATAGGTATGACAGGAATTCGCTTAGAGGCCGAAACTTTAATTATTCACGGCTCAAGTTCTCAAATTAAAAATTTTACAAAATGTGTATATCGCACAGGTCTTAATATAGAGGATTTGGTTTATTCAGCTTTAGCTGTTGCGGAAGCAGTTGTAAATAATAAACAAAAAGATTTAGGAGTAGCGATTATTGATATAGGCGCGGCTACAACTCACTTGACTGTTTTTGAAGGAGGTGATTTAATTCATTCAGCGGTTTTGCCAATTGGTTCTGATCATATCACATCAGATATAGCGCTTGGATTGAGGATAGAATTAGATACTGCTGAAAAAATAAAACTTGGAGAAGGGTACGCTGTTTCTTCAGAAATTGATAAAAAGCAAGAAATAAATTTAAAGAATTATGGCGAACAGGATGATACTTTTATTTCTAAAAAATATTTAACAAAAATTATAGAAGCAAGAGTAGAAGAAATATTAGAAAAAGTTAATGGCGAACTTACACGTATAGATAAAGCTGGAATGCTTCCTGCAGGAATTGTTTTAACAGGAGGCGGTTCAAAATTGAGAGGTATTGTAGAGCAAACAAAAAGACAATTAAGATTGCCTGTCCGTTTGGGGCAGATTGAAAAGGTTTATAGCGTACTTGATAAAGCTACTGATTTATCTTTTTGTACCGCTGTTGGATTAGTTCTTTGGGGAAGCCAAGATACAGATAGTCAGACACATAAAGGATTTGATATTAGAGCTGTAAAAGACATTTTAAAAAAAATTCAAAAATGGATAAAGAATTTAAAACCATAGTTGCTGGTGGAACACACGAAGTCATTGGTTTACAGTTTTGGCAACAAGTTTAGTCTTAAGTTTAGGGTTATTAGTAGTTTTAAACCTAAAGACCTAAAACTATTGACCAAACCAGTAGCTATGACTACCAACTATTTACTGAATTAAAAAATTATGCCTGAAATAAAACCAGAAATAGAAACATTTGCTAGAATAAAAGTTGTAGGAGTCGGGGGGAGCGGATGCGCGGCTATAAATAGAATGGTTCGCTCAAATATTAAAGGGGTTGATTTTTTAGCTGTTAATACAGATTTGCAGGCATTGAGATATTCAGAGGCAGGAGAAAAATTACATATAGGCAAGTCTTCAACTAGGGGACTGGGAGCTGGTATGAATCCTGAAGTCGGTAGAAAGGCGGCAGAAGAAAATCAAAATGAATTAAGAGACGCGTTAAAAGGAGCTGATATGGTTTTTATAACTTGCGGTTTGGGAGGTGGTACAGGAACTGGCGCAGCTCCTATTGTAGCAGAAATTGCTAAAGATTTAGGGGCTCTAACTGTATCTGTGGTAACAAAACCCTTTTCTTTTGAAGGTATGCAAAGAAAGGGTATTGCTGATAGTGGTTTAGATGAGTTGAATGAAAGTGTAGATTCTATAATCACAATACAAAATGATAGAATTTTGCAAATAATTGATAAAAAAACTTCATTATTAGATGCATTTGCTGTTGTTGATGAGGTATTAAAAAATGGAGTACAAGGAATCTCAGAATTGATTACTATGCATGGCTTGATTAATGTAGATTTTGCCGATGTGAAATCAATAATGTCAGATACTGGCTCTGCTTTGATGGGAATTGGCTATGGTTCTGGAGATAATAGAGCAATTGATGCAGCTAAAGCGGCTGTTTCAAGCCCTTTATTGGATTTATCCATAGAAGGCGCAAAAGGTATTTTATTTTCAGTTTCTGGAAATGCGAATTTAAGTATGCATGAAGTAAATGAAGCCGCAAAAATTATTACTAATTCTGCTGATTCAGAGGCAAAAATTATTTTTGGAGCTACATTAGATGAAAATCTTGATGATGAAGTGAAAATAACTGTTATTGCTACTGGATTTGAAGTAAGAAATAAAAAAACTTTGCCTATGCAACCTGATTTTAGCGGAGACTTAGATGTTTCTTCTTTTTCAAATCATAACGAAAATGACAGATTTAAAGCAAAGGATTTAAAAAAAATTCAATCAGAAGTTGTTAAGAATGATGAAATAAAAAAACAAAATGAAGAAGCGCAATTTAACAAAGATAGAATTGATAGTAATGTTGATAACGAAAAAGAAAATTCTAATGTTAATAATGAAAGCGAAGATTTGGATGTTCCCGCTTTTTTACGGAAGAAGATGCTCTAATGGGGGGCAAATTTTAAATTTACAATTTTAAATTTTAAAAAAATATCAAATAATAAATAATAAATAATAAAACGATACAGTAAGTTTTAAAATTTTTGATTGAGTATTTAACATTGTTTTGAAATTTGAGCGTTGACATTTGTTTGGAATAATTTGAGCTTTGGAATTTAATTACAAGCCTGTGTCTGAAAAAACATATAAAACAATTTTACAATGGGGTATATATTTAAGTTTTTTAACCCCGCTTTTAGTTTTTGACTCCTTACTTTTTCCATTTATTACAAGTAAGGCGTTTTACTTTAGGATATTAATAGAAATATTGTTAGCTGTTTATATTTTATTTTTGTTTCAGTATCCTAAAAATATTCCTAAAAAAAATTATTTAACAATTGCTTTAATATGTTTTGCCGCCATTTTTGTTATTACAAGTTTTACAAGCATTGATTTTAATTTGAGTTTTTGGGGCGATATAGAAAGAATGGAAGGAGCTTTTGGCTTTTTGCATTTAATAGTTTATTTTTTTATTATTATTTCTGTTTTTTAAGAATAAAAAAGATTGGAAAAAATTAATATATGTTTTTTTAGGAAGTAGCGTTGCTTTATGTTTATATGGGCTTGGTCAAAAAATTGGAATTCAGTCATTCTTATTGTGGAATCAGCCGCGTGTAAGCTCACGACTTGGAAATCCAATTTATCTTGCGGCTTATTCTTTGTTTGGCATTGCTTTTTCTTTGTTGCTACTTGTTTCTGCTGAAACACGCGGATTAGTCGCTGATAATGACGCCCGTCTCGACTCGGTCGATCCGAGGCGGACGGATGGGATGGGGAAATGCGGGAAGAATCCCCCTCGTCTCGCCTTCGGCAAGCCGAAGCGGACTGACCCCCTTTACAAAAGGGGGAACGAAAGGAATAAGTCAATTAGTTCCCCTCTTGAGAGGGGCGAGGGGTGTGTTTTTGACCTACAATCAACCAAATTCTGGAAAAAAATATTTTATTTTTTAATTTTAATATTGCATTTGGTCATTTTATTTTTTACAGGGACAAGAGGATCATATCTTGGTTTAATAGGCGCTGTTATTTTCGCTTTATGTTTATATATTATTTTAGCTAAGAGTAAAAAGATCAAAATATTTTATATTATTTTTTTAGCGATTTTTTTAGCAAGTGGATTATTGATGTTTAAATATCGTGAAAAAAATTTTATACGAAATAATCATTATCTATACAGGTTAACCCATATTTCTTTTAAAGACGCTACATGGAATACTCGCTTGCTTTCATGGAAAGCAGGATGGCAAGGATTTAAAGAAAAACCTATTTTAGGCATAGGTTCTGGTAATTACGCTTATTTTTTTGATAAGTATTTTAATCCTTCATTTTATACTTTTACTTCAAGCGAAACTTATTTTGATCACGCGCATAATAATATAGTAGATATTACTGTTACTCTAGGCATATTTGGAATAATCGCATATCTCGCTATATGGATAATAGTTATTTATTATTTAATAAGTTTATTTCGGGAAAAAAATATTGGTAAAAATGAATTTATTATTTTATTTTCATTGCTTGTAGCTTATTTTTTACAGAATTTATTTGTTTTTGACTGTTTGGTCACATATCTTGCTTTTTTTATGATAATTAGTTATATTTATTATAAGTATAATAGTAATTATGAGAAAGTAGAGGAACTTACGGCAAAGGCGGAAGTTAAAAATAGTTTTAGTCCTATATTAGCAGTTGTTTTATCTTGCATAACAGTATTTTTAATTTGGAATTATAATATCAAGCCTGCAATAGCAATGAAAAAAGCTGTGTATGGGCAGTATGCAATTATAAAAAATAGTGATTTAGAAGTAGGATATAATTTATTTGAACAGGGGCTTAGCTATGGAACTGTTTTGGATCGCGATATTAGAAATAGTTTTATTAATTCAGTTATACAAAATGCAGGAAGATTTGTAAAAAATGTTCCAAGAGATCAGTTAATAGAAATAGTTGATTCAGCTATTTCATTAGCAGAAAAAAATTTAAGATTAAATTCATTTGATACAATGATGAATTTTCAAATCGGAGAATTGTATAATATAAAAGCGCAGTTATCTGGTAATTCTTTATATTTAAGTAATGGCTATAATTATTTAAAGAAAGCTTTTGATTTAAGTCCAGGTCGTTTGCAAATTCATTTTGCATTAGCTCAAAATAGAATAATCGCAGGTGAATATGATAAAGCAATAGTGATTTTAGAAAATGCTAAGCAAATGAATCCAAAATATTCCGAGGTTTATGTAAGATTATCAAAGGCATATTTATTTAAAGGAGATACAGATAGATATTATAATCTTATATATGAATCAATGTTAGCTGGATATAATATTGTTGATTCTGCTCAATTATATAAAACTATAGAATATTTTAAAGAAAAAGAGAATTATAAATTTTTAGTTGATTTATATAATTATTTAATTATATCAGAGCCTGAAAATGCGAATTTATTTGCGAAATTAGCTGTTGCTTACTCAAAAATTGGAATGATTGAAGAAGCAAAAGATTCAGTAGAAACAGCGATTAAAATTAATCCAGATTTAAAAAAAGAAGCAGAGGCTTTCCTACAACAGATTAACACGGATTAGAGGGAAACGAATGAACACGAATCACGAATATTCGTTAAAGCATTAATTTTGTCATCCCGCGCTTGACGCGGGATCCAGTTTGAGATAGATCCCGCGTCAAGCGCGGGATGACAAAATGGATTAAGGAAATTAGTTTTATGTTAAAAAAGAAAAATTTTATAATATACATTCTAATTATATTTACCGTTGCCACTGCAGTAGTCTATTTTTGCTTTCCTAAAGGAAAAAATTATACAGTGATAAAAGAATTAGAGAAAATAAAACAAGAAAATTCTGAAATGTCAGTTTATGTTGATAATGTGATAAATGAACTTAATAGATTTGAAGAATCAGAAAAGGAGTTTGAAAAATATTTAGCCTTAGGTTTGGCATGGAAAGGATTAGCTGATAGAACAATGGATAATAATCATTATCAGCAAGCGTTAAATATTTATGAAAGCGCTATAGATTCGTCAGAAAGAAAAAATATGATAGCATTGATGAATGCAGGTAATATGAGTGTTTATTTAGGAGATTACCAAAAAGCGGAAAAATATTATAATGAATGTGTGAATCTTGCGCCAGGCGATGTTGTCCCATATTTAAAATTAATGGAGCTTTACAGATATAAAATGAAAAAGAATTCGGATGAAATAGTTCAAATGCTTGATAGGGGCATCAAAAAAATGTTTTATCCATTGATTTTAATATTAAGAAAAGCATCTTATCTTAAAGAAATAGGGCAGTATGAAGAAGCTTTGAAAGTTTATAATGATTTAGTTTCTGATGATCCAGAATCAGAGGCGAAATATGGAGGGCAGATTAGGGAAATTGAGGATATGTTAACTAAGTAATTAAGTATGATAATCAATAAGCGAGCTAAATATGATTATGAAATCCTTGAAACATATGAGGCAGGTTTAGTGTTAAGTGGATTTGAGGTTAAAGCTGTAAGGCAGGGTAAGATGAATTTAAAAGGCAGTTATGTAACATTGAAAAATGAAGGGAACTCAATCTCTGCATATTTATTAAATGCTCACATTTCTCCGTATCAGCCGGCTAATACCCCCGATGATTATAATCCTACAAGATTGCGACGATTATTGTTGAAGAAAAAGGAGTTAAATAGTCTAGTAGGAAAGACAAAACAAAAGGGATTGACATTAATTCCCATTTGTGTTTATAATAAGAGGAAGAGGATTAAATTAGAATTTGCAATTGGAAAGGGTAAGAAAAAGATTGATAAGCGCGAAGCTATAAAGAAGCGGGATATAGATAGGGAAATACGGGGAGATTTTAGATTGTAGATTTTAGATTGCAGATTGAAATCAAAAATCTACAATCTACAATCTAAAATTAGAATGGGGATGCAAGGCATCGATGAAAATGCTTTTTTAAAATACGCAAGCGGAGTTGGCAACCTCCTTAAAATAGCCAAAAACAAAATAAGTGCAAAAACACTTTTAAGCAAAGTAAAGAACGTTTTTAACGTTTCTGTCTTTGCGCCAGCTTTCGCCTAATTAATGGTGAAGGTCATCCACCTCTAATTCTCAATAGGAGATGCGGGACTTGTCCTGCAGGATGTCATATTTTGAGATAGATAATTTTTATGCTCTATAAAAATTATTTAAAAAAAAGAGTCATCTGTTAAAGTTATGTTTTCTGATTTATAGCTTTAGCATGATGTAAAAAAATAAATCAGATAAGCTTGTAGATGTGTTTTAATAAAAATTTTTAGACAGGGGTTCAAATCCCCTCATCTCCACACTTTATTGGACACGAATTAACACGAATAGGAACACGAATCAACGCGAATATATTTAATTGAGTTATTTATTACCGTTTATTCGTTTTCCTATTAGTGTGGATTGGCGTTTATAAAATGAGAAAATCTAATAGACGAAAGAAAACAAAAATAGATAATAAAATATTGAAGTATAATAGAGGCATTAGGGCTGAATTTGTTATGGTTATTGATGAAGTAGGTGAGATATTAGGTGAAATGGATACAAGAAAAGCGTTAGCTTTAGCATTAGAAAAAGGAACTGATTTAGTTGAAGTATCTCCAAAAGCAATTCCGCCGGTTGTGAAAATAATGGATTATGGCGAATACAAGTATAAACGAGAGAAACAGGAGCAGAAAAATAAGGCAAGTCAAAAAAAAATAGAGATTAAGGGTATAAGGTTGTCATTTAAAATCAGTAAGCATGATTTGGAATTTAGGAAAGAAAAATCTAAAATTTTTTTAGAAAATGGACATAAGGTCAAAATAGATTTAATATTAAGGGGTAGAGAAAGACAACACCAGAATTTAGCGTTTGATATTGTAAATAATTTTATAGCTGAATTAGGAAATGAAATAAAAAAAGAACAGCCAGTTCAAAGGCAAGGTGGAGTTATTTCCGCTATTATCACTAAATAACTAAGATATATGAAATTAAAAACAAGAAAATCTGTTTCTAAACGATTTAAGATAACAAAAAATGATAAAGTTTTACATAGAACTGCTGGGCAGGATCATTTTAATTCTAGAGAAACAGGTAAAACAGTTAAAAATAAAAGAAGAAGTAAGAAGCTTTCTAGCAGTTATTGCAGAATAGTTAAAAGCAGTTTATTATAACTCCCACAAATCAACCTGCCCGCCCGACGTCAGTCGGGCAGGTAGATTTGTGGGAGTAATAAAATTTTATGCCACGAGTTAAAAGAGGTAAAAATCATTTAAAAAAAAGAAAAAAGATATTGAAAGAAGTTAAGGGTTATAAATGGGGACGAAAGAAGCTAATTAAACTTGCCAAAACAGCAATATTAAAAGCAGGCGCTTCTGCTTTTAAAGACAGAAGAACTAAGAAGAGAGAATTCAGAAGTTTATGGCAGATAAAAATTGGAGCTGCATTGAGGCAGAATGATTTGAGTTATTCTCAATTCATTAATTTACTTAATAAAAAAAATATTATAGTAGATAGAAAGAATCTAGCTGATTTAGCAGAGAATAATATTGAAATTTTTGAAAAAATTGTGGAAGAAGCAAGAGTCAATAAATGATAAATTGCACAAATAATAAATTTTAAAACAATTTTAAATATTAAATGACAAATATTCAAACTCGCTATATTGTTTTGTGATTTATTATTTGTTATTGGTTATTGTTTTAAAATTTATTATTTAACATTAAAAATATATGGGGGCTTGACATTTTTTCTAAAAGTGTTAAAATATATTATAATTTAGTAAAACTTAATAAATACAAACGGTTAATTTATAGAAATAAAATACTTCTATATTTGTGAGACTATTGCCGAATATCTCTTTGTCCTAAATTCCCAAATTTTGGTCAAATTTTCCAAAAATTTTTTTAGCTTAGCTTAGGCTAAACCGCAAAAATTGTTTGAAAAATTGTGCCTCAAAATTTGAAAATTTATGCCTAAAGGAGCATTTGGCAACAATCCCTTAAGGGTTTTTTACTCTCTATTTATTTTTGTATTTCTAACGTAATTTATTAAATAATAAGTTATTAGTTAGAGAAACCGTTTAAATATAATTTTATGCCTGAAAAATTTGAACGTACAAAACCACATGTTAATATTGGTACTATTGGTCATGTTGATCATGGTAAAACTACTTTAACAGCTGCGATTTTGAAGGTGTTAAAGGCAAAAGGAATGAAAGTAACAGATAAAACAGTTGATCAGATTGATGCCGCTCCTGAGGAAAAAGATAGAGGAATTACTATTAATACAGCTCATGTAGAATATGAAACAGAAAAAAGGCATTATGCTCATGTAGATTGTCCTGGGCATGCTGATTATGTCAAGAATATGATTACTGGCGCCGCTCAAATGGACGGAGCTATTTTAGTCGTTTCTGCTACTGACGGTCCTATGCCTCAAACAAGAGAGCATATTTTATTAGCAAGACAGGTTGGCGTTCCTAGTATAATAGTTTTTTTGAATAAAGTTGATCAAGTTGAAGATGCAGAGTTAATTGATTTAGTAGAAGAAGAAATTCGTGATTTATTAAAAAAATATGAATTTGACGGAGATAACACCCCAATAGTTAGAGGTAGCGCATTAAAGGCATTGGAAAATCCAGAGGATGAAAAACATTCTACCGCAATTATGGATTTAATGAATGCTGTTGACGAATCTATTCCAGAGCCTGAACGTGATATTGAAAAACCATTTTTGATGCCTATAGAAGATATTTTTTCTATTGAAGGAAGAGGGACTGTTGTTACTGGAAGGATTGAAAGGGGTATTATAAAAGTTAATGAAGAGATAGAATTAGTAGGAATTAAGGATACTCAAAAAACAGTAGTAACAGGCATTGAAATGTTTAATAAAACATTAGATGAAGGTAGATGTGGTGATAATGCTGGAATTCTTTTAAGAGGAACTAAAAAGGATGATGTTGAACGAGGTCAGGTTTTAGCTAAGCCAGGAACAGTAACTCCTCATATAGAATTTGAAGCGGAAGTTTATATTTTAAGTAAAGAAGAAGGTGGAAGACATAAACCATTTTTTAGCAATTACAAACCGCAGTTTTATATTAGGACAACAGATGTTACTGGTGAAATAACTTTGCCTGCGGGAACAGAGATGGTTATGCCTGGCGATACTGTTAAATTAAATATTAAATTAATTTCACCAATAGCGTTGGAAGAACAGCAAAGATTTGCTATTAGAGAAGGCGGAAAAACAGTAGGAGCTGGAGTAGTTTTAAAGATTAATAAATAAATAGTTTCTGAGCAGTAGGGAACAAAAAAATTTGTTCCCTACATTTATATATATCTGATAAAGTATGACAAAAGAGAAGGTAATAACAAAACAAGAGAATATTGGCATAAAAGAAGGAGCTAATGAAGAATCAGTCCAAAGAATTAGGATAAAAATTAGGGCTTATGACCATAAAATTATTGATCAATCAGCTAAGACAATAATTGAAGCGGTAGAAAGGTCAGGCGCCTCTGTAAATGGACCAGTCCCCCTTCCTACTCAAAGGAATATATTTACAGTCAATAAATCTACATTTGTGCATAAAGAATCTAGAGATCAGTATGAAATGCGTGTGCATAAGAGATTATTGGATATTATTAATCCAACTCCGAAAACAGTAGAATCGTTAATGAGTTTGAATCTGCCAGCTGGTGTTGATATAGAAATTAAAATGTAAGAGTATAGTGAATTTTAATTATAAAGTATCTAATAAATTATTTGTAACCGCTTAATATGCGAAGTGTAAATAAAATATTAGTTAATATAAGGAGATAGTGTTTATTTAAAATTAGTTATCATAAAATCAATTTTCCAAGTAAAAGCCAAGATTAATATAACAATATTGTTGGCAGATAATTGATGTTGTTGTATGAATTTTGGTTTTTGTTTTAATAGATTTAAGTAGTATTAGTAGCCTTAAGTTCTGCGGATATATGCGCAAATTAAGTGAAACGCAGTAAAGTCTATAGTTAAAAATAATTATTATAGATATAACACATATGAAATTTATTTTAGGAACAAAGAAAGAAATGACACAAATTTTTAATGATAATGGCGATTGCATTCCAGTCACAGTTGTTAATGCTGGACCTTGCATTATAACTCAGATAAAAACCAAAGAATCTGATAAGTATGATGCTGTTCAGATTGGTTATGGAGAGAAAAAAAAAGTAGGAAAAACTTTAAGAGGACATTATAAAAAGATTGGCGATGAATGTAATTGTAGGCATTTAAAGGAAATGCGAGATAAAAAAATGAATTCTGCTGGAATTGATAATATCAAAATAGGCGATATTTTTGGAGTTGAAATATTTAATGAGGGTGATATAGTAAAAGTCATTGGAAATAGTAAAGGTAAAGGATTTCAGGGAGTTGTTAAAAGACATGGATTTCATGGTAGCCCTGCTAGTCATGGACATAAAGATCAGTTAAGAATGCCCGGTTCAATAGGAGCAACAGCGCCTGCCCATGTGTTTAAAGGTAAAAGGATGGCTGGTAGAATGGGTGGCGGAAGTATTACTATGAGTAATTTAAAAATTATTAAAGTTGATAAAGAAAAAAATTTATTATATATAAAAGGAGCTGTAACTGGCGCAAGGAATGGATTATTACAGGTAAAAGGCGATGGTGAGATGAAAGTTAGAAAATCTGATATCAAAAATACATAAATAAGATTATAATATGAAATTAAATATTTATAATATAAAAGCTGAAAAAGTTGGGCAACAAGATATAGATCCGAATATTTTTGAAGTTCCTATAAAAATGAATTTAATTCATGAATCTTTAAGAATACATATGGCTAATAGCAGAAAAGTTTTAGCTCATACAAAGGGTCGCGCTGAAGTAAGAGGTGGTGGGAAAAAACCATGGAAACAGAAAGGAACTGGACGAGCAAGACATGGTTCTATTAGATCTCCGTTATGGGTAGGAGGCGGTGTTACTTTTGGACCTACAAATGAAAGAAATTATACATTGAAAATAAATAAAAAAGCAAAAAGAAAGGCTTTATGTATGACTTTATCTGATAAAACAGCTAATAATAGATTGATTTTGTTAGATAACTTAGTATTAGAAACTGGAAAGACGAAAAGTGTTGTTGCTATATTAAATAATTTTAAAAAACTGATAGAGCAAGATGGCAAAATTAGGAAAGTTTTATGGATATATCCAGAAAAAGCTGGTAATTTGATTATGGCCACAAAAAATGTAAAGAAGTTAAAAGTTTTAGGAGCCAATAATTTAAATATAAAAGATTTATTAAATTATGAATATATTATGATGGAACAGGGCGCGTTAGAAAAAATAGATAAATTATATTCAGTAAATAAAAAAAGCAAAATAAATGATAAATTTTAAATTTTAAATTTGTCCCAATATATATGTCAATATTAAATAAAATTTTTCAAAAAGATAAAGAATTACAAGAAAAAAGGCAATCAGACTCCGCTAAAGCTATTGACAAGGCAAGTAAAAATAAAGTAAAGGAAACTGAAAAGAAAAAAGAAGTTGCCATAACTAGTGATAAGAATGATAGTGAAAAAAAGGCAAAAAGTGAAAAAAATGTAGAAAAAAATGAGAAATCGCAAAAGAGTTCTATCGCATATAAAATATTAGTTAGACCAATGGTAACAGAAAAAGGAACAGGATTAGGCAAGTATAATAAATTTTTATTTGAGATAAGTAGTAAGGCAAATAAATTAGAAGTAAAATCTGCAATAAAAGAATTATATGGTGTAATGCCTGCTGGAATTAATATTATTAAGATGAAAGGGAAAAAAGTTGGCGCAATGAGAAGAAAAACAGGCAAAAGAAGAGATTGGAAAAAGGCGATAGTTAGTTTAAAAAAAGGAGATTATATTAATACAGCAATAAATAAATAGCAAATATGGGAATTAAAGTATACAAACCAACAACCCCTGGAAGAAGAAAATCAAGTGTTGATGATTTTAAAGATATTACAAGGACAACCCCTGAAAAATCTTTAATAATGGGAAAGAAAAGAAAAGCAGGTAGAAATTCAAGTGGAAAAATTACTGTTAGACATAGAGGTGGCGGAGCAAAAAGATCTTATAGAATTATTGATTTTAAAAGAAATAAATATGATATTCCCGCAAAGGTAGAATCTATAGAATATGATCCTAATCGTTCTTCAAGAATTGCTTTATTGGTTTATAGAGATGGAGAAAAAAGGTATATTATTGCTCCGCACAATTTGACAGTAAATGATATTGTGGTATCATCAAAAAAGATGGTGGATATGAATATAGGGAATGCTATGCCTTTAGAATATATTCATGCTTCAACTTTTGTTCATAATATAGAATTAACACCTGGTAAAGGAGGAGCAATAGTAAGAGCAGCTGGCTTATACGCCCAATTAATGGGAATTGAAGGAAAATATGCGCAATTAAGGTTGCCTTCTGGCGAAATTAGGCTTGTTCCTAAATTATGCATGGCAACTGTTGGAAATGTTAGTAATATTGATTATAGATTGATTAGACGAGGGAAAGCTGGAAGAGTTAGGCATTTAGGAATAAAGCCTACTGTAAGAGGTAAAGCAATGAATCCTGTTGACCATCCGCATGGTGGAGGTGAAGGAAGTAACCCTATTGGTATGAAACATCCAAAAACACCATGGGGTAAGCCTGCATTAGGTGTTAAAACTAGAAATAAAAAGAAAAAAAGTAGTAAATTAATTATACAAAGAAGAAAGAAGAGGAAGTAGTAATTTTAGATTGTAGATTTTAGATTGTAGATTGATCTAAAATCAAAAATCTAAAATGAGAAGATATGTCAAGAAGTTTAAAAAAGGGTCCATATATAGATCACCAATTGTTAAAAAAGATTTCCAAGCTTAAGCAAGGAGATAAAACTCCTATAAAAACATGGAGCAGGGATTGCACAGTTACTCCTGAAATGGTAGGCTATGTTATAGCAGTACATAATGGGAAAATTCATATGCCGGTAAATATTACAGAAAATATGGTAGGGCATAAATTAGGTGAATTTTCATCTACAAAAAAATTTATTAGCCATGGTGGAAAAATGGCTAAGGATCAGGTTAAAAAATAAAGTTCCTGCTGGAACACGCGAATTGACGCGAATTGGAACACGAATTGACGCGAAACGCTGATTAAATTAAAAGTATTATAAATGTATGCAAGTAAAAGCTAAATTAAATAATTTAAGAATAGCTCCAAGAAAAGTTAGATTGGTAGCAGATTTGATTAGGGGCATGGAAGTTAATTCAGCTATTTTTCAATTAAAAAATTTAAATAAGAAATCTGCTTCTTATTTAGTAACATTAGTAAAATCAGCTATATCAAATGCTGAAAATAATTTTAATTTAAAAAAAAATGAATTATTTATAAAACATATTACTATTGATGAAGATGTTACCTATAAACGTTGGCAACCAAGGGCTTTTGGACGTTCTAATCAGTTAAGGAAGCGAGGTTCAAAAGTAAACATTGTATTGGAAGACAGGGAAGCCAAGTCCGTAAAGTCTATAAAGTCATAAAGTTTGTAAAGTTGTAATTTTAAATTTAAAATTGTAAATTTAAAATTTAAAATTAAATTAAGATATATGGGACAAAAAGTTAATCCAAAAATATTTAGAATGGGAATAGTTAATACTTGGGATTCTAAATGGTTTGCTAGTAAAAAAAATTATAGTAATTTTTTAAAGCAGGATACAAAAATTAAGAAATTTTTAAAAGATGCTCTTAAGGGCGCTGCTATTGATAAAATAGAAATTGAAAGATCCCAAGGTAATATAAAGATTATAATACATTCTGGAAAGCCAGGAATTGTTATAGGAAGATCAGGCGCTGGTGTAGAGAAATTAAAGAATGATATAGAAAAAAAAATATTAAATAAAATGCCTGAGATTAAAAAAGTTAGCTTAGAAATCAGCATACAGGAAGTTAAGAATCATTCTTTGTCAGCTAATATAGTTTTACAATACGTTATAGATGATCTTGAAAAAAGGATACCATTTCGCAGAGCTGCGAAGCAGGCTATTTCTAAAGTAGAAAAGGCAGGAGCATTAGGAGTAAAAATTATAGTTGGCGGTCGTTTGAATGGCGCAGAAATAGCTAGAAGCGAAAAATTTATATCAGGTAAAATACCATTACATACATTAAGAGCAGATATAGATTATTCTAGAGGAGCTGCTCGTACAATATATGGAGCAATTGGAGTGAAAGTATGGATTTATAAGGGAGAGGTCTTTAAAAAAGTATAATTAGGATAATTCGGATAATAAAATTGTTTATGTTAACACCTAAAAAAACAAAACATAGAAAATCTTTTAAAGGAAGAAGGAGCGGAAAAGGCGTAGCTACACAGAACGTAAAGCTTTCTTTTGGAAGTTATGGTATGAAAGCATTAGAAGAATCTTGGATTACTTCTAGGCAGATTGAATCAGCAAGGAGAGTAATTACTAAATATGTACAAAAAGGTGGTAAATTATGGATAAAGATTTTTCCTCATAAGCCTGTGACAAAGAAAGCCGCAGAAATACCGATGGGAGGGGGAAAAGGAGCTGTTGATCATTATGTAGCTGTTGTAAAACCAGGAAATATATTATTTGAAATGGAAGGCGTTGAAAAAAATATAGCTAAGAACGCTATTGAAAAGGCTTCTTATAAATTGCCGATAAAGACTAAGTTTGTGAGTAAATAGATAATAATAATTTATAGATATATGAATAAAAATGAGATATTAGAAAAATCAAATAAAGAATTAAATATAATATTAGCGCAAAAAAGAGAAAAAACTCGTGATTTAAGGTTCCGTGTTTTTACTGCAGGATTAAAAAATGTCCGTGAAATAAGAAAAATAAAGAAGGATATCGCTAGAATATTGACAAGACTTAATAAACCTATCGCCTAATAATAAATATTATGAATAATAAAGAAAATAATATAGATAAAAGAATTTTTAATGGAAAAGTGGTAAGTGATAAAATGGAAAAAACCATTATTGTTAAAGTAGAGCGAGTTAAATTACATAAAAAATATAAAAAGCGATATACAGTAAGTAAAGGATATAAAGTGCATGATGAAAAAGGTCAGTATAAAATAGGAGATAATGTTAGATTTGTTGAATGTCGTCCTTTAAGTAAGGATAAGAGATGGAGAGTAATTAAATAAGATTTATTTAGAAATAAAAAAATATGATACAACACAGATCAATGTTAAAATCAGCGGATAATACAGGAGCTAAAAGAATGCAATGCATTAAAGTTTTAGGTGGCTATAAAAAAAGATATGCTAGATTAGGTGATATTATAACTATAACTGTAAAAGAAGCGCAACCTCATAGTATGGTTAAAAAGGGAGAAGTTTTACATGCGGTACTTGTTAGAATTAAGAAAGAAACAAGAAGGATAAATGGTATTTATATTAGATTTGATGAAAATGCGGCTGTAATTATTGATAAAAAAAATAAAGAGCCAAAAGGAACAAGAATTTTTGGGCCTGTAGCAAGAGAATTAAGAGCTAAAGGTTTTAATAAAATTATTTCATTGGCGCCGGAAGTTTTATAGACATACAAAAATATACAAATAATAATATGAAAATTAAACTTAATGATAAAGTTAAAATAATTTCTGGCAAGGATAAAGGAAAAAATGGTAAAGTTATCCAAATTATGCAAAAAGAAAATTTAGTAGTTGTTGAAGGATTAAATTTGCTAGTAAAGCATATTAAAGGAACAAAAGATGGTAAACCAGGTCAAAAAATTCAATTCCCATGTCCGTTAAATCTTTCTAAGATAATGTTGCTTTGTCCTCATTGTGAAAAAATGGTAAAAATAGGTTATAAGCGACTAGAAAATAAGAAAAAAGTTAGATTTTGCAAAAAATGCAATGAAACACTTTAAAAATAATCCAAATATAGGTTAGGATTATATATATATATGAAACGATTATATAAAAAATGCAAAGAAGATGTTATTCCTAAATTAAGGAAAGATTTTGATATAAAAAATATATTGGCAGTTCCTAATCTTGAAAAAGTTGTTATAAATGTAGGGTTAGGTAAAAATTTGACTGATAAAGATTTTATAATTACAGTTCAGAAAAATTTAGAAAAAATTACAGGTCAAAAACCAGTATTAATGAAAGCTAAAAAATCCATTTCTAATTTTAAAATTAGAAAAGGAATGACAGTAGGAATGAAAGTAACTTTAAGGAACAAGAGAATGTATGATTTTTTAGATAAGTTGATAAACGTTACTTTTCCTAGAGTCAGAGATTTTAGAGGTATAGAACCTAAAAAAGTTGACGGAGCTGGTAATATTACAATTGGATTTAAGGAATATAGTTGTTTTCCAGAGATTGAATTAGATGATATCGGTAAGAGTCATGGCTTAGAAGTAAGTATTGTTATAAATTCTAGAAATAGTAAAGAATCAATTGAGTTTTTAACAGAAATGGGATTCCCATTTAAAAAGTCATAATGGGACTGTTGCCGAATACCTCTTTGACCAAAATTTAAAAATTTATGCCTAAAGGAGCATTCGGCAACAGTCCCTCAATAATAATAGAAAGTTTTTTATGGCAATTAAATCAAGAATAGCAAAATCAAATAAAAAAGCAAAGTACACTACCAGAATTGTTAGGCGATGCTGGAGATGCGGTAGAAATCGCGGTTATATTAGAAAATTTGAACTTTGCAGAATATGTTTTCGTGAATTAGCTTCACAAGGAGCTATTCCTGGAATAAAAAAAAGCAGTTGGTAAATTTTTAGTATTATGTATTATGTATATAAAATTTTAATATATAATATATAATATTATAACCAATATAATTTATATGATGACAGACCCTATATCAGACATGTTAACAAGGATAAGAAATGCAGGCATGGCTAAGAAGAAGCAAGTTATTATCCCATCTTCAAAAATTAAAATTAAAATAGCTGATATTCTTAAGAAAGAGAAGTATATAAAAGATTATAAGCTCAATAAAGAAAAATTTACTCAGATCCAAATAGAATTGAAGTATAAAGAGGATAAGACTCCATATATAGGCAATTTGAAACGTATTAGTAGACCAGGTCGCCGTGTGTATGTAAATGTTGAAGATATACCTATAGTTTTAGGTAATTTTGGGATAGCTATAATTACTACTTCTGAAGGTATAATGACAAATAAAGAAGCTAAAAAGAAAAAAATAGGAGGAGAAGTATTATTTGAAATATTTTAAATTATATATATATGTCAAGAATAGGAAAAAAACCAATAGAGATACCAACTAACGTTGAAGTTGAAATAATTAAAAACAAGGTAATTGTTAAAGGTCCAAAGGGAAAATTAGAAGAAATAGTTCATGATAAGATTGGAGTTGAAGAAAAGAAAGAGAATGATAAAAATTTTTTAATAGTATCGCCTAAAGTAGAGAAAGATAGAAGTAGCAAAGCATTATGGGGATTAAGCAGAAGTTTGTTGTTTAATATGGTTAAAGGTGTAACTGAGGGTTATGAAAAACGGCTTGAAGTTAATGGCGTTGGATATAAAGTCGCATCAGAAAAAAATAAAATTATTTTAAATGTAGGATATTCCCATCCAGTAGAATTTATTTTACCTGAAAATGTTGAAGTAAAAGTAGAAAAAAATGTTATTATTTTAAGTAGTTTAAATAAGCAATTAGTAGGACAGGTAGCCGCTAATATAAGAAAAATCAGAAAACCAGAACCATATAAAGGTAAGGGTATAAAATATTTTGATGAAGTAATTAAGCGAAAATCTGGAAAAGCGGCTAAAGGCGGTGAGAAATAAACATAATTTGAATATATCTCGTTAAGCGGGATAGATTAGAATTATATAAAGTATGAATATAAAATTAAAAAATAATAAAAGATGCAGGAGAATGAACCGACTAAAAAATAAAATTATAGGAAGCCAATCACGTTTTAGATTGACAGTTTTTAGAAGTAATAAATATATTTACGCGCAAATTATAGATGATTCTAAGGGGGTTACTATTTGTAATTCTGATAGCGTTAAAGCTAATTTAAAAAGTAAAATGCTTGTTGCTGAAGAGGTTGGTTCTAATATTGCTAAGAATGCTTTGGATAAAAAAATCAAACAAGTTATTTTTGATAGAGGCTCATATAAATATCATGGAAGAGTTAAATCATTGGCAGAAGGCGCCAGAAAAGGAGGGCTAGAATTTTAGGAAAAAAAATATATATGTTAAATAAAAAAAATAATTTAAGACGAGATAATCATTCAAAAAATGGAAATAGGGATGAATTTGAACAAAAAGTTATAGATTTAGCTAGAGTAACTAGAGTTATGGCTGGTGGAAAAAGAATGAAATTTAGAGCTTGTGTTGTAATAGGAGATAAAAAAGGAAAAGTTGGGATTGGACTAGCAAAAGGAGCGGATGTATCTGCCGCGATAACTAAAGCTGTTAGTAAGGCAAAAAAGAATTTAGTTCAGATAAGTTTTTTTCATGACAGTATAATGTTTGAAGTGCGTGAAAAATTTAAAGCCGCTTTAATATTATTAAAACCCGCTCCTAAAGGAACAGGAGTTAAAGCAGGCGGAGCTGTTCGTATAATTTTAGAATTATGCGGGTTGCCTAATGTTGTAGCTAAAATTTTAGGTTCAAATAGTAAAATTAATAATGCGCAGGCGACTATAAATGCTTTAAAGAGGTTCAATGATGAAAAATATAAAATTTCGGTAGATACTAAAAAAGTTTCATCATCAACAAAACTTGATGAGCCATCAATTAAATAATCATATATGTTATCATTACATACTTTAAAAAAAAATAATACAAAAAAGAAAAAAAGAGTTGGAAGAGGCAATGCTTCAGGTCATGGCACTTATAGTACAAGAGGAATTAAAGGTCAACGGGCAAGAAGCGGTGGCAGGAAAAAATTAAAAATTAAAGGTTTTAAGCAGATATTAACCAATGTTCCAAAAGAAAAGGGATTTAAAAGAGAAAGTATTCCTCAACAGATTATAAATATAGTCAATATAAATGAAAAATTTAAAGAAGGCGAAAAGGTTAATCCTGAGACTCTATTTAGTAAAAAATTAGTTAAAGATAAAAAGATAAATATAAAAATTTTAGCAAAAGGAGATTTGAAGATTAAATCATTAAATATTTCAGGATGCGAATTATCAGAATCAGCAAAGAAAAAGATAGAGGATATGGGAGGTATTATAGAAATTAAATAAAATGAATATAATAGAAAAAATAAAACAAATATTTAAGATACAAGATTTGCGTAAAAGTATTTTGTTTGTTTTAGCTATGCTTATAATTTTTAGGTTTGCCGCTCATGTGCCTATTCCTGGAGTAAATGTTAGCGCATTAAAAGATTTTTTTAAGTCAAACGAATTTTTAGGATTAATGAATATTTTTTCAGGAGGAGGTATGGAAAATTTTTCTATTATGATGCTTGGCATAGCTCCATATATTACAGCCGCTATTATTATTGAACTTTTAACTGTAGTAGTCCCTAAACTAGAAGAACTTTCTAAAGAGGGAGAATCAGGATACCAAAAAATAAATCAATATACAAGACTATTGACAGTTCCTTTAGCTATTTTACAGTCATTAGGTATGATAGCCTTATTAAAACAATCTTCTAGACAAATTCTTCCTTCAGTAGGCGCATTGCAATTTATTACAATTATAACTACAATTACAACAGGAACAATTGTTTTAATGTGGATTGGCGAATTAATATCAGAAAAGCAAATAGGAAATGGAATTTCTCTTCTTATTTTCGCAGGCATTATTTCACATTTGCCTCAAGCTGTAAAGCAAAGTATTGCCGTTTTTGACTCATCTCAAATAATTAATATGCTTGTTTTATTGGCTATAGTAATATTTACAATTATTTCAATAGTTATAGTAACAGAAGGATATAGGAAGTTACAGGTTTCATACGCCAGACAGATTAGAGGCAATAAAACTTATGGAGGAATGGAGTCTTTTTTGCCAGTTAAGGTGAATCAAGCTGGTATGATACCAATTATATTTGCTGTTTCAATGATTTTATTTCCTTCAATGGTTGCGCAATTTTTAATGAGTGTGAAAAGTAATATTATTGTTAGTATATCTGAATTTGTAATTATGCTATTCCAAAATCAATTTTTTTATGGCTCGCTTTATTTTTTATTGGTAGTAGGATTTACATATTTTTATACCGCAATTATTTTTCATCCTGATCAGATGGCTGAAAATTTACAAAGGCAAGGAGCTTTTATTCCTGGTATTAGGCCAGGCAAGCCGACAGCAAAATATATTGATTGGGTTAATAATAGAATTATGCTTGGTGGAGCTTTATTTTTAGGGTTAGTAGCTATTTTGCCATTAATACTTCAGCCAATATTGCGTTTAAAGACAATGATGATTAGTGGCGCTAGTTTATTGATCATTGTTGGAGTTGTAATAGAAATAATGGAAGCTGTTAATGCTCAGTTGGTTATGAGGGAATATGAGGAATTTTAAGGGGCACGGATGCTCACGGATTTAGGAACGGATTTTCACGGAGCATTAATTTATATTTATTAATTCTTATAATATTAAAAGTATGATAGCAGTTATAAAATTAGGAGGAAAACAACATAAGATTAAAGAAAATGAAGTTTTGAAAGTTAATAAATTAAAAGGAGAAAAAGGCGATAAAATAAAAGTTACAGAAGTTTTAATTTTATCCGATGATAAAGCATCAGATATTAAAATAGGTAAGCCTTTTGTAGAAGGGGTAACTGTAACAGCTGAAATATTAGCTCAGGATAGAGAAAAAAAGATTAATGTTATTAAGTATAAAAGAAAGACAAGATATAGACGTAAATTAGGGCATAGACAGCATTATACTAGGATAAAAATTTTGAGTATTAAGTAATTTCTGCTGTTTTTTGTCATTCCGCGCTTGATGCGGAATCCAATTAGAAGCTTCTGGATCCCGCGTCAAGCGCGGGATGACAAAAATGTTAGGTTTATTTTTTAAACCCGTATAAAAATGTTTGTATGTTCAAAGAATATTCAATTTTAGCGGCGTTTATAGCAGGGCTATTGCATGTTCTAGAACCTTGTGAAGATAAAGCAATTGTTTCTTTTTATGTAGCTTGGGCTGGAGAAAATATTAAAGAAACAGTTAAATTAATTATTTTGTATTCTTTTGGAATGATATTCATAAATATTTTTATAGGATTAGTAGTATCATTTATCGGAATGCGATATTTAAATTCATTTAGCCATTATTTTTTAATAGGATCCGGAGTATTTACTATAATTTTTGGTCTTTTAATTATAAAGCATTCTCATTTATTTGGAAATCATTGCCTTTTAGAACATAGTAAAAAAAAGTTTAATATAAAAGATAAAAAATCAGTTTTATTATTTGGTCTTTTAAGAGGTTTGCCATTATGTCCAGTTGAAATTGCTGTAATGCTTTGGGCAGCTTCTGTTGGAAATATTTTTAGAGGAACATTATTAGTCGCATCATTTTCAATAGGCACTTCTATTTCTTTAATTCCCTTTGGCATAGGCGCTAAAGGGATTTTTAAGTTTATAGATCAGAAATCTACCCAAAAAGTTAAAAAGTATATACAAGTTTCTATAGGAATATTAGTTATGCTTATCGGAATTATTTCAATTATTGGGTTTGGACATTTGCATTAGTAGATGGTGAAATTTTAGTCAATTAGTTCCCCTCTATAAGAGGGGACAGGGGTGTGTAAATAGATTAAGGGGAAACACACCCCTAACCCCTCTCAAGAGGGGAATTTATATGTCATATCTATTTCCATTTATAATAACATTACTAATAACTATCCCAGCTGTTTTAGCAATTAAAGCAATAGCGATTAAATATAATATTGTTGATGAGCCAAGTATTGCGCCATATAGGCGGATACATTTAAAATCATTGCCATTATTAGGAGGTATAGCCATTTTTATGGCTTTTTTTATTGTTTTGGGATATTATGTTTTTTTTACACAACGGATAATTTTTTCAGATAGTTCAATTTTATTAAAGCATATAATTGGAATTTTTATAGGAGGATCTATTTTAATAATAGGCGGAGTTTTAGATGATAAATATAATTTAAAACCAAGCAGGCAAATAATTTTTCCAATTTTAGCTACAATTATTGTAATTATTTCAGGTCTTGGAATTAAGTATATTACAAATCCTTTTGGCGGAATTATTCAGTTAGACATTTATAAACTTATATTATTTAAATTTAAAGGCATACCTTATATGATATCTTTGCCATCAGACATTATTACTTTTTTTTGGATTTTAGGTATGATTTATACAACGAAATTATTAGATGGCTTAGATGGTTTAACAACAGGAATAACAATAATTGGCGCCATCGTTATATTTTTAGCTAGTTTTAGCAAATTTTATGTAGTTCCACAAGTAGCTTTAATGTCAATTATTTTAGCGGGAGCTTGTATTGGTTTTTTATTTTTTAATTTTAATCCTGCTAAAATATTTTTAGGAGAAGGCGGTAGCACATTATGCGGATTTTTGTTAGCAAGCTTAGCCATCTTGTCACAAGGCAAAATTGCTGTTACACTATTAGTTATGGGTATTCCTCTACTTGATGTTGTATGGGTTATTTTTAGAAGATTCTGGAATAGTGGAATGGTTTTAAAAGCTGACAGAAAACATCAAATTGTTTCCCCCCTTAATAAGGGGGGACTGAGGGGGGTTTTAAAAGCTGATCGCAAACATTTGCATCATAGATTATTAGATATAGGCTTTTCTCATCGTGGAGCTGTAATTTTTCTTTATTGTATCATAGGAGTTTTTGGAATAACTTCATTATTTTTGCAGAGTAGGGGGCGGGGGATGGCATTAGTTGGGTTGATTTTATTTATGGCTATATTAGGAATGTGGGTTGTGAGGCGATATCAGAGGAACAATTTTAAATTTTAAATTTTAAATGTCCAAAAAATTTTGAAAGATAATTTTTATTATTTTAATCTTAAAATATTTATTATTTATTTATAATTTATAATTTAAAATTTAAAATTTATTAATTATATGCAACCAAAACGAATTCTATACATAGTAACTCAAGCTGAATGGGGTGGAGCCCAGAAGTATGTTTTTGATTTGTCCAAAAGTTTTACTGAACAGAATATAAAAGTTGGAGTAGTTGCTGGAATAGAAAAAACAGACTTATTTATTAATCTAGGAAAAATAGAATCAGATAATTTAACACCTTTTAGAGTTAGTCATTTGATTAGAGCTATAAATCCATATCATGATTTTATAGCATTTTTTCAGATTATTAAGATAATAAGAAAATTTAAGCCCGATATAGTTCATTTGAATAGCAGTAAGGCTGGAATTTTGGGCACTATGGCAGTTGTTATTTATAATTTTATTAAAAATCCATTTTTTAAAAAAGGGGGAACTAATGTAAAAGTCATATATACCGCGCATGGCTTTGTATTTAATGAAGATTTGCCCATTTTAGTATATTTATTTTATTTATGGTCTGAAAAAATTTCTTCTTGGTTTAGGGATAAAATTATTACTGTTTCACATTATGATTTTAAGTCTGCTTTGTTAAAGAAAGTGATAAAAGCAAATAAAATGACAGTTATCCACAATGGCATTGATATAAAACAGAAAGATTTTTTATTATCAAAAGTAGAAGCGCGCGGAAAATTAAAAGAATTTATGTCTTCAGGTGAATTTGCAGTAGAGGATGCAGAAAAATTAAGCCAGCCTGAGACGCAAATAATAGGAACAGTGGCTAATTTTTATGAAAATAAAGGATTGCAATATTTAATTGAATCTGCCGCCATAGTTGTTAAAGATATGCCAAATTGTATTTTCATTCTGATAGGCACAGGCGAGTTAAAGAATAAATTGAAAAAATTAATTAAAGATAATAGATTACAAAATAAATTTTTTATAGCAGGTAGTATACTTGACGCGCATAAATATTTGAAAGCTTATGATGTTTTTTGCCTCCCGTCCATAAAAGAGGGATTATCATATACATTGATTGAATCGTTGATGGCAGGACTGCCTATTATAGCCACTAATGTCGGCGGAAATCCTGAAATTGTTAAAAATGGACAGAATGGTTTTTTGATTCCTTCTAAAGATAGGCGGATTTTAGCTGAAAAAATAAAAGTATTGTTAAAAAATGATAAGCTAAGACTGGAAATGGGGCGGGCATCTTTCCGTATGGCAGAAAATTTTAGTTTAGAAAAAATGGCGAGTAAAACTATGGAAGTTTATGAAGAGATTTTGAATAGTAAATAATTTAACGCGCAGAAATTTAGATGTTAGTTCCCCCTTTAGTAAAGGGGGATAGGGGGATTCTTTTAAAAACATCCCCCTGCCCCCCCTCACAGAGGGGGGAACTAATTCCAGAAGTTTTATATATATTTATTTATGTCAAACAAAAAAAATAAAAAAATTTTATTACACTGCTGTTGCGCCCCATGCGCTGCTTATGTTTCAGAATTATTAGGATTAACATACGATGTATCACTATTTTTTTATAATCCTAATATCCATCCAGAATCGGAATATCAATTACGGCTTAAAGAAATAGAACATTTTGCTCATTTTAAAGAAATGAATTTAATTATTGGTGATTATAATGTGAGTGAATGGCTACAAGATATAAAGGGATATGAAAATGAGCCGGAATGTGGGAAAAGATGTAATATATGCTATTATGAAAGATTTAAAAAAACAGCAAAAGTTGCAAGAAGAAAAAAATTTGATGTATGGGGAACAACTTTAAGTATAAGTCCGCATAAAGACGCGGAAGCTATAAATAAAATAGGACGCGAATTGAAAAATAAATATAAAATTGATTTTTTAGAGGCTGATTTTAAGAAAAATGATGGATTTAAAAGGAGCTTAGAACTGTCCAATCAATATAATTTTTATCGTCAGAATTACTGCGGATGTTTGTTTTCCCAGCTCCCACAAATAAACAAATCACCTCACAAATAACACAAATTAGAATAGCTATTTTTTTAAAAAAGTCCTAAATTGTTGCATTATGAAATTATCTGAATTTAATTATAAGTTACCAAAAAAATTTATCGCGCAAAAGCCTCTTGAACCTCGCCATAATTCTAAATTAATGGTTTTACATAGGGATACAAAAAAGATAGAGCATTCTTGTTTTTTTGATATTCTAAAATATTTAAGAAAAGGAGATGTTTTAGTTGCTAATGACAGCAGAGTTATACCTGCCAGATTATTTGGCAAGAAAAAAGATACAGGCGCTAAGGTTGAGATATTATTATTATATAAAAAATCAAAATTAGTATGGCAGGCGCTTGTTAAACCTGCAAAGCGATTAAAAGATGGAATTGTTATACATTTCGTAGATATAGAAGCAAAAATAATCAAAAATATAGGAGAAGGTTTATGCGAAGTGAAGTTTAGCTCTGATATAGAAGATAAATTAGATAAAATTGGCATAATGCCTTTACCTCCATATATACATAATAAATTAGAAGATACAGAACGTTATCAAACAATTTATTCTAAAATTAAAGGTTCTGCTGCCGCGCCGACCGCTGGTTTGCATTTCACTGACCAGTTGATTTCTAAAATAAAGAAGAAAGGAATAGAATTAAAATTTGTCACTTTACATGTTGGATTAGATACATTTAGGCCTATTCAAGAGGATAATATAGAAGATCATAAAATACATTCTGAATATTGCGCATTAAGCTCTGAAACAGCAAGCGAGTTGAACGAAGCTGTAAATTTTGGCAAAAGAATAATAGCGGTAGGCACTACTTCAGCCAGAGTTTTAGAAACAGCTTGTGGAGAAAATGGTAAATTTAAAGCCTTTGATGGTTGGACAGATATATATATTTATCCAGGTTATAAATTTAAAGCAATTAGAGGATTAATTACTAATTTTCATTTGCCAAAATCAAGTTTATTGTTAATGGTAAGCGCGTTTTCTGGATATAATAGCAGTAATGTTAGAATTAGAAATGGAAAAGAATTTATTTTTAAAGCATATCAAGA
>JBHPIX010000011.1:0-26225 GCA_042568285.1 Patescibacteria group bacterium
CAAAATATATCAGACAAATTCAATAATAATGCTATAAAGGTTCTGCAAAGAGCTATTTTTTTAGCTGGAAATGATAAAAACATATTAAAACCAAAGCATATTTTAACTGCGATAATAGAACAAGAAGGAAGTATAGCTTCTAACATACTAAACACTTTTAAAAAAATGAAAGGACAATCTCCAATTCAAGTTAAACAAATTCAAAACAATATAGAAATAAATACAAATGATATTGTTTTATCAAAAAATACACAAAAAGTTTTTCAAAAAACCATACTTATTGCCTCTATATATCGGCATAAATTCATCGGGACAGAACATTTACTAGCAGCTATTTTGGAAACGAATGACTCTCATATAATTGATTGGGTAAAAAAAAATCAAATAGATGTTGACAGTTTAAAAAATAAATTGAAAGCAATATTTGAGACTATTTCTAGTTTCCCTGCATTTTACGGGAATTGCAATTCAGAAGATTCTGATTTAAATGATGAATTCTCAGAAATTGGCAGTATGTTCACAACAAGACAAAACCCCAAACAAGCTCAAAAAGATTCATACTTAAATAATTTCTGCAATGAGTTAACTGATAAAAATTTTCAACAAGATATAACTCCTGTTATTGGACGGGCGAAAGAAATAAATAGGTTAATCCAAATTTTATCTAGAAGAAGTAAAAATAATCCTATACTAATTGGAGAAGCTGGCGTTGGAAAGACTGCGATAATAGAAGGTTTAGCTAAAAAAATCATCAATAATGATGTGCCTCAAACTTTTATAAATAAAAAAATATTCTCATTAGATGTCAATGGACTTATAGCTGGGACTATTTTTAGGGGAGAATTTGAATCTAGATTGAAGAATTTAATTTCTGAATTATCTGATAAGGAAGATGCTATAATTTTTATTGATGAAATTCATAATATTGTAGGCGCAGGTTCAAACTCAGGCACAATGGACATAGCAAATATTTTAAAACCTGCTTTAGCAAAAGGTAAAATAAAATTTATAGGAGCTACAACTCTAAATGAATATAAAAAATATATTGAGAAAGATACAGCGTTAGAAAGAAGATTCCAGCCAATCACTATTGAAGAACCTTCTATAGAAGCTAGCATTGATATATTAGAAGGAATTAAAGAAAATTATGAAAATCATCATAATTTATATATTGATTCTAGCGCTATAGAATTAGCTGTTAAACTATCAAGCAGGTATATTCAAGATCGGCTACTCCCTGATAAAGCTATAGACATCATAGATGAGGCTTCATCAAAATATACATTAAATCGCAAACAAATTATACCAATTCATAAAATTAAAGAACTTGAAGACACTTTAAGCGAAATTATTAAAGAAAAAGAAGATAATGTATTAAAAGAAAAATTTGATTTGGCTATAAAATGGAAAGAGAAAGAAAAAATAGTTGAGAAAAAACTTTTAAAATTAAAGAATAGTTGTAAAAAATGTAAAAAATATGGAGTTGTAACAAAAAAAGAAATATATCAAACTATTTCTGATATTATGAATATCCCGCAAAAAGATATAGCGACTGATGATCTGAAATCTAATATATTAAACATTGAATCAGAGATAAAAACAAAATTTGTAGCTCAAGATGAAACATTAAAAAAAATAATATATAGCTTAAAAAGAAACGCTATTGGGATGAATGCCCCTCAAAGACCTCTTGCGTCATTCTTATTTTTAGGACCTTCGGGAGTAGGAAAAACAGAATTAGCAAAAGTGTTGTCTGAAAAATTATTCAAAAATAAAAAATCTTTAATCAGAATTGATATGAGCGAATACGCCGAATCTTTTAATATCTCTAAACTGATCGGCGCGCCAGCAGGTTATGTTGGATTTGAACAGGGTGGCGGATTGACTGAAAAAATTAGAGAGAATCCTTATTCTATTGTTTTGTTTGATGAGATTGAAAAGGGACATAAATCAATATATAATCTTCTGTTGCAAATTTTAGAGGATGGTCATATTACAGACGCAAGCGGACGATTAATAAATTTTAAAAATACAATTATTATAATGACATCTAATATAGGACTTAATGAATTAAAGAAAAATGCTGAAATAGGGTTCTCTCAAAATGAAGATAAGCAAATCAAAAATAATGAAATTATAAAATACTCTAAATTAAAAAATAAAATATTAGACGATGTGAATAAGCATTTCCCTGTAGAATTCCTAAACAGAATTGATGATATATTATTTTTTGACCCACTAAAATTAGAAGATATTAAAAAAATAATCTCGCTTAATTTAAAAGAAATGTCAGGAAGAATACTTGATGAAAATAAAATTGAACTATTTTATGGAGAAAAAGTAATCAACCATTTAGCTCAAAAAGCTCTTAATCCTAAACATGGAGCTCGTTTAGTTAGAAAAATTATTCAAGAAAATTTAGAAAACTTAATAGCTGATAAAATAATAGATGGCGAGATCAAAGGTGGAGAACAAATTAGAATAACCGTTAAGCGAGGAAAAGTGGGAATTGAGAAAAATTTTAGATTTTAGATTATCAAAGAATACAATAAAATTCTTTTTTGTCATTCCGTGCTTGACGCGGAATCCAGATAGTTAAGCTAAATTTAGAAGCTTCTGGATCCCGCGTCAAGCGCGGGATGACAATTCTTAGAGAGTCTAAAATCATAAACCTAAAATCATAAATCTAAAATCATAAATCTAAAAATGTCCATCCATATCCGTCTTTTCGTTCTAAAACTTATCCGATTATACCAAAAAACATTATCTTTTGACCATGGCATTTTTAAATATATGTTTCCAAACGGATATTGCAGATTTAAACCAACATGCAGTGAATATGGCTATGAAGCAATTGAAAAATATGGTATTATAAAAGGAGGAGTAAAGGCATTCTGGAGAGTTTTAAGATGTAATCCATTTAATAAAGGCGGTTGGGATCCACTAAAATAATTTTCAATTTCTAATTTCTAACCTGCCCGAAATGAATTTCATTCAGGCGGGTTTTCAATGAATTTCCAATTTTCAATTTCCAACCTTTAAACCTCCCCCCCGCAAACACGGCCGTGCTTACCCTGCCTACCGGACAGGCAGGCCTTAACAAGGGGGGAAGCAGGGGGGTAAAAATTTAAATATTAAACAATTTCAAGTTAAAAATCTAAAATATTTATAACTACTAACTATAGACTTATATCTGAAAAATTTTCATCCATTAGTTGATAGAAAGCTAAAAATTTATCAGCTTTAAAGATATTATTTTACACCATCAACATATGAAAGCATTATTTAACACAATTTTATACAGACCGCTTCTAAATTTACTTATTTTTTTATACAATGTAATTCCAGGCAATGATATTGGACTTGCTATTATTGCGTTAACTCTTCTTATTAAACTAATTTTGCATCCATTCTCAAAACAATCAATTAAGGCTCAGGCGTCAATGCAAAGCATTCAACCAAAAATTAATGCCTTAAAAGAAAAATATAAAGATAATAAGGAAAAAATGACGCAAAAAATGTTGCAATTATATAAAGATGAAAAAGTAAATCCGTTTTCTTCATGTCTTCCATTGTTATTGCAATTCCCTTTTTTAATCGCTGTATTTTTAGTATTTAAAAATGGATTAAACTCAACAAGTTTAGATATGATTTATCCATTTATAAAAAATCCTGGGACAATCAATGGCATTTCAATGGGATTTTTAAATCTTGCTGTTCCAAGCAAAACATTAGCATTTTTAGCTGGCGCGGCGCAATTTTGGCAGACTAAAATGATGCTTGCAAGCCAGCCGCCAAAAGATATTAGAAATAAAGAAGGCGCGAAAGATGAGAATATGGCGGCAATGATGGGCAAACAGATGGTGTATATAATGCCGTTATTTACTATATATTTAGGTTTCATACTACCAGGCGGTCTAACATTATATTTCTTATTATTCTCTCTGTTAATGGGACTTCAGCAAATGTTCTTTTTTAAAGAACAACAAAAAAAACCTCCTGTTGAAGAGGTTAAAACGATCACTGATGGGAAAAGTTAGGTATCTAACCTTTTCTTTTCAGCGAAAAATGTTGATGATAGTTCCCCTCTTTTAGAGGGGACAGGGGTGTGTTAAGAGGGTTAGGGCAAACTCTGAGCATAGCCGAGGGATCTCTTTCATTGCTTTAAATAATTATTTTGTTTTATTTTGGATAAATAATCAAAATATTCTTGTATAACTTATCAGTGAAAATTATGAAAAATTTAATCACAAAAAAGAATATTTATTTTGTTTTATTTACTATTACTGAAATAATCATTATTACAATTCCTTATATTTTAGGTTGGATTGATAATGTGCCATTTCTATCTGGCGAAGAAGGTGTAGGAATATCTATGTTTTTAGGAATAATAATGATATTTTTTCTAATACCCGGATTATTTCTTATTAATAGCGGAAGTGTATTTATTAATTTTATAAAAAAATCTTCAATTGGATTCAAGCTTATCGGAATTAGTATAATTATAATAAATTTAATGTATATTGCTAAAGTTTATATAAGTCTTTAGATGAAAAATTTGTTGTTTTTCAACTTCTCCACTATTGCTACGGCACTTCGGACAAAATAAATAATTTTATTATTAAAATTCACCCAAATTTGACTTATTTTTTCTTTGGGATATAATAAAAATATAAAATATCTTTAATATATGCGCAAAATAGATCTAAAATCAGTTGTATGGAAAGAGGGAGACTACTATATTTCTCAATGTTTAGATGTGGATGTTTCTAGTTTTGGTAAAACAAAAAAAGAAGCTCTGGTTATGCTTCAAGATGCATTGGAATTATATTTTGAGGATATGCCTTTACCTAAAAAATCTCTAATGGTAAAAAAGCCGGCAATTGCTTCTATTAGCTTTCAACATGCCTAAACCATACTCACTTCGACTTATTTTTAATGTCCTTGAAAGCAAAGGATTCTTTTTTGTCTCGCAGACTGGTTCTCACGCTAAATATCGCCAACTTGGCAATGTTATACTTACTGTTATTGTTCCAATTCATGGTAAAGAAATTCGCTATGGAACCTTTAGGTCTATTTTACGCCAATCAAAACTAAAAGAAAGTGATTTTAGTAAATAAAAAAAATCAAAAAATCCTCCCATTCCCGACAATTATTTTTAATTTTTGAGGGACAATATTTATATCTAATGGAGTTTTAAAAATTGTTTGACTATCAATAGCAACTGGCAACGACTTAGAGCTAGTTATATCCTTTATTGGAAAAATGCGGTTAAATATGCAAAAGGGAGGCAAAATGAGATCAGCCTTTTAAAGAAAAAATAACTAAAAAGCAAAAAATAACTTTCTCCAAGTATAGACGAGGCAATGTTTCGTCCCTACTTACTTACATCCACGGGCATAATACACTTACCATCAAACTTACCACCCCGTTCTATGTTTAAGACTTTACATTTAATATCACCAATTATTTTACCTGTCTTAGTAATGTCCAATCTTTCTATTGCTTCAACACTATCCTCCACATTGCCAGCCACAATAATATTAATAGCCTTAACATTGGCTTTAATATTAGCCGACTCTCTAATCTCAATATTCTGCGTACTTTCAACAATACCATCTATTCTACCCTTAACAACTATATCTGCGTTAGATGCAAATTTCCCCTTCAGTTTGGCTGAAGGATCAATGATAGTGAGAGTGGATTGATTTTTATCCAGCATATTATTTTCTATCTATTTAAAATTACTATTTCAATTACTGCTTCATAACCCTCGATAGCTAAAAAATGATTAGTTACTCTTTAATTTTCAATTTAGCCTCTAACTTTTCAATTTTTTTCTCTAATTCAATTTTTCCTTTCTCTGCTTCTATTTCTCTCGCCTGACTGCTCAAATATGAATCGGTTTCCCACCAATTAATTCCCATTTCTTTGGCTTTATCAACTGATGCAATCATTAATCTGATTTTGATAGTTAGTAATTCAACATCAGCTAATTTAATCTGAATATCGCCAGCGATAACAATGCCCTTATCTAAAACAAGCTCTAAAACATCCTTAAGAGATGAACCACCAGTTGATGTTTTCATTTCTGTTTTTGTCATAAATTTATTTGTTATTTTTTAATTTCTTAGCCCTTAAAATTATTGCTTTTTTGCTTTCTTCTTTCATTCATTTTTCATTGTAATTATCTTAATTTTCCTAAGGGACCCAGATCTAAATTCAAATCATCTTCTTTAAGTCCAAAGATTAATCTAAGCTCTTCTATTTTGGTTTCAATAGCCTGAAGATTTAATCCCAATTTTTGTATTTCAATCTGAGTCAAATGCCCTCTTTCAACTCTCCTCATTGCTTCTTTCTCCACTAAATCAACAATAAGTTTAATTAAAGTTAAAACTAATTTGGCTAACCCCGATTCAGCTTTTTTAGCAGAATCAGCATTAATCATTTGATTAATATGAACCTGGGCTTTCTCAATTTGATCCTCTATTTTTTTCAAATAGACTTCGTCCTCCATTTCATTATAATTTACCTCATCCGTTCTTTTTCCTTGCTGGGTTTGTAGTCTTGACATTGAAACTATAACAATTTTCAACGAAACGGCTAGCAAATCTAAATCAGCTATTCTCACGACTATATCTCCCTGAACCACCGCTCCTTTATCAATCACTATATCCAAAGCATCAACTAAACTAACATTTTTATCGTTTGAATAAGCCATAATTGATCAAGCTAAGCAAAGTTATAAGAAGGCCAAGGACCGCTCACTATAACCTCAAATCCTAAAAAATTATATTTCTCTTTTAATTTCCCGACCTTTTTTTGAAACAAATCTAATTTTGATTCCTCTATCAAATAGAAAGCATTCAAAATCATTTCTTCTAGCATTCCAGTAAAATCTTTCTCTAAAAGCTTGCTTCTATTTTTGCTAAAAGCCAATTGACCCAAATTTTCGTATATCTCTTCAGTAATCCTATCTAATTCTTTGTCTCTTTCTTGATTAACTATTTTGTCAATTTGTTTTTGAGCAAAAAATGCCATTCCTTTTGGCAAAAATTCGATTTCTTTCTTTTTTGCTAAAACTATCTCATTTTTATTCTCAATAGTTCCCTTAAAAATATTTTCTTTTAAGTAAACTTTTACTCCCCATTCCTGTTTTCCTTCTAATTTTTCTAAACTTTTTTTAAACTCCTGATAGCGATTAGCTAAAGTTTCTTCTAATTTTTCTTTAGTTTTAAATATCACTCCAAATTGCATTGGAATGACTGGAATAATATTTGAACTACCCTTTCTCATTGTCTGTTCAATCACTTCTTCATGAAGTTGGGCTTTTTCTTTAATCCAATTTAAATCTTCTTCGGCTTTCTTTTGAATTTCTTCTGAGCCAAATTCATTTAAATTCACTTCACTAACTATAGCCTCAATTTCCTTACAAGGAATAGCATAAACTTCTCCATTTCCAGATATGGTCAAAGCAATTTTTAAGAATTGGGCAATTTGGAATCTTATACAATAAAGATAAAAACCATTGTCCATAAAATTAAACACTTAACTTTTATTATTCTTTTATCTCAAAAATTTCAGTATCCATTTTTTTTCTCATAGCTACCTTCTTATAGCCCAGTAAATCTCTTTTGGCATCCAAGCGAATTTCATAAGTTCCAATAACATCCATTCCTTCGGGAATAGATTTTTTTTCAATAATCTCAACAATAACTACCCACTCCGCACCATCTTTTTTAAATCCAATTCCAGATGGTGAGCTAAAGCCAGTTAAATCAGCTAATTCTTTTTTGGCTTTCTCTATAAGCTCTTTTGGATTCACCTCTTGAATAATTTTTTTTGTTACTTCTGCCATATTTTTTTTAAAACCCCCTAAATCTATAAATCTAATGAATGATAAATTTGTAGACTTGTGGAAAAATAATTCTGATTTTAAATTATCATAAATAAAATGATTTGCAATTTTTATTTTATTTTTCCTCTTCTTGCAAAGCTTCTAATCTTTCTAAAATGTCCTTCTCTTTCTTTGTATATTCTTCTTCTAAAATCTCTTCCATTTCAAAACTCATCTGAAGATCTAAAAGTTCTCGCTTGATCTTTTCTGGAGTATCTTCCAGTTCCTCTGTCGCCATATCATGAACTTTTTTAACAATACCAATAAACCCTTTAGCTGGAAGTAGTAATAAATCATCTATAAAAAACATACTTCAAATTTCAGATTTTAGATTTTAGAACTATAATTAGCGAGGGTGCCACAGCCCAAATAAATCTAAAATCTGCAATCTGAAATTAATTCATCCCCCATATAATATTTTAGCTAACTCTTCCAAAGTGTGCTTCCCTCTAATATCATGCGCCAATAAAGGAACTAAAATTAACTCTTTTTCAGGATGTTGTTTCTTAATTATATTTAAATATTTTTCTTGATCATTTCTTTTAGTTAAACAAAAATTACAGTGATAACTCTTATCAAAGAATGAATTTCTAACAGGGACAGGGGTTACAAAATTAGCAATAATATAATTATAATTGACATTTAGCTTTTTTAAAGATTCAGCCAAATCTCCCATTTCTCTTACACCCATCTCCTCCGCAATAGTAATCATTATAAACTCTGTTTTAGGAGAATAAAATAGGATTTCCTGAATCTTTCTAACATCCTTGGATAAATTTACCATCTTTTGAGCAATCCCTTCCAATTTAAATCCTTGATATTTACGAAGTATTTTAAAAATGCTTTTCAGCCAATCTCTAACCAAATTAGGAAGTTCTAAAAAACGAAGTAAATGCCCGGAAGCAGCTGAATCTAAAACATAGATGTCATACTTCCTCTCCTTCATCAAATCCATAATTTCACCTAAAGCCATTAACTCTTCTAATCCAGGCGGGGAAAGGTCAGTTAATTCGCGTAAAACTTGCTTATCATAAACTACCTCCACACTTGATCCTGTAAAACTTTCAAAAAATTCCTCAATATCTCTCTTATATTTATTTTTCCAATCCTCTATCTTTCTTTGTGCATCTGTTTCTAAGGCAAAAAGATTATCAACCCCTCTTATTTGAACAATTTTTGTGTTCAAAGGAATGTCTTGCTCAAAAATATTGGAAAGAGCATGAGCTGGATCAGTAGTAGTGATCAAAATTTTCTTGTCCTCATTCTTTTGAGCCAGCGCAATAGCGGTAGTCGCAGCTATAGAAGTTTTACCAACCCCGCCTTTTCCTCCACAGATGACAAAATTCAAATCCTTTTTTAAAAAGTCAGCCATTTTACCTTGAGGAATTTTCGAAAATTTTTGCAAATTTTTTACTGCCATGATTTTAAATTTTCTTTCGCCAAATAAAATTTCGGCATACTCATTCAAGGACTCCTTACCCCTGATTTCTGTAGGAAAAAGAGGCATCTTTAAAATCTGATAATCTCCAAATTTTTTCTCTATCATCTTATTGTATTTTTCTTTTTCTTTCATTCGAGAAGCGCAGAAAGAACATTTTTCTTTATCCATCATAATTCGATTAGCAATAATGCTTTTTACTTCTATTTCCATTCTTTCTAAATCTTGAAGTAATAAGGCTATTTCTAAAATACTCATCGGTTCAAGAATGGTTACCGGAATAAATTCTGTCGTCTCATGATTTTTCAAAAGTCTGTTAACTCCATCTATATCCTTACTAATACTTTCTAAAAATTTATCACATTCATCTTTAACATACTTTCCTCTTATTCGTTTCATTAAAAATCGATGTTTTGCCATCATCAAATCTCCAACTTTCAGCCATCTTCTCATTGCTTTTGGCAGAGACAAAAGGACTTTAGTGTGACCAGTGGGTGCTGTATCAAGAATAATAAGATCATACTCTTTCATCCTTAAAAATTCAGCAATTTTCATTATAGCCATTACTTCATCCATTCCCGGCAAAGAATTTTTAGTAAATTCCTGAACATCTTCTTTATCAAGATAGGTCCCTCGCTCCATAATAGTTCGGATCGCTCCCATATACTTGCCGTTAAAATCTTCCAGCAACTTTCCAGCATCCATCTCATAAGCCCAAATATTATCTTGAATTTTGGTTATTTTATTTCCCACTTCAACATCAAAACTATCGCCAATAGAAGGAGCTGGATCAGTGGAAACCACTAAAAATTTTTTATTTTTGAATTTCTGACCAAAATGTAAAGCAGTCGCGCAAGAGACGGTAGTTTTCCCACTCCCACCCTTTCCACCGAAGATAATAAAATTCAATTTAGGATTTGTAAGGAACTGATTTTCCATATTATATTGTTAAATTCAACTCAACAAAGTTAAAAGGCGGAATAGGACCAACATAAATAAATTTAACCATTCCATGTTCTTCAACAAGAGCTTGTATTATTTTATCAAATTCCGTTTCATTCGCTTTGGGCACTAGAAAAGCGCTACTTAAAATCCTTGAATCTTTCATTGGCTCGCTGTGTCTATCAAGTTCTCTCTCTTTAAAATCTACGGCTAAATCTTTTAAAGATTTTAAAATTTTTTCAGCTTCTCTTTCTCTTTTAGAATCGGTTGCCTTTTGAATTAATTCCCCTATCCCGGCAACATTAAATTGATTTGGAGCTTTTTGAACTCGTTTTTTTGCTATTTGAATTTCTTTATTCTCGGCAACTATTTCATGGAAAACACCTCGCATATCTTTCCATAATGCTCGAAGTCCTAATTCTACTCTTCCTTCCACTATTTTAAATGCCTCCAAAAATTCTTTTCTTTTTGCCTTTAATAATTTTTCTTTAACAACCTCTACGTTCCTCTTGGTCACCGTTCCAAAACGAACGGGTAAAACATCATATCCTTTCTTCATTACCTCCTCAATAACTTCTTGATGGCAAGTTAAGTTTTCTTTAATAAATGAATACTCTTCTTTTGATGTATCGCTCACAACAACAGCTAAATCCCCTTCATTGATAGTATAAACTTTTTTTCCCTCTTGCCCAAAAATATTAAATTTCTGCGACTTTCTATCCTTAATAACACAATACAAATATTTTCCTTTTTCACTCATATTTCTTATTAAATTAAACTTTAATACAATTTATTTGTCATTGCGAGGAGACCTCTCTCCTCCCCACTTCGCTTCGTTCGCTCCTCGCAATGACATTCAAATTCAATCTTCACTCTTCTAACTCTCCTCTGGCGAAGCAATAGGTTTAGCTAAAACAATTACTTGTTTTAAGGCAACAACAAGACCCGCCGCGGCAACAAAGGCAACCAAATTCTCTAAAATAGGCACCACTATCTGTGTCAATTTTCCAAGTTGCAGACCACTCACCCCAATCAAAAGCAAAGTAATCACGGCTATTAAAAAGGGTGTGCTTTCTTTTTCTTTTATGTTTAAAAATCCAACAATTAAACCCAGAACAAAGAGAATAGTTAGTAAATACGGAATAGCTGTAAAACCAGCCAACACGGTTAATATTACCCCCCCGATTAGGGCCCAATGACCAATGGTTGTAAGATTAGTTGTCATATTTTTTTACTTTTTTTAATTTTTTCATTTTTAAACTCGACCTTTAATCCCCTCTACATTAAAGGGTCTTATTTATTATTATTGAATTTTTAACCTCCTCTTCTTTAAATGAATATTTTCTACCATTAAAATCTCCTCTATCTTCCCTATCAGCAGACAGGCATTCATAGTAACTTCTACAATAATTTTCTAAAATATTATAAGCATGGGCTATCTTCTTCATCTGATCTGGTACATGTTCAGGATTACCCGTATATTTATCCGGATGATATTGATGGGCAAGTTCATAATAAGCCATTCTAATCTCCCCGAAAGTAGCTTCTTCTCCCAATGTCAACAACTTCCTTGCTCCATCTACTAGTTCAAAATTACCTAAACTTAAATTAATATTTACAAAACTGTAAGCAGGCATTGGACCAACATATTTGAATCTTAATTTCCCTTCATATTTCTTCCCAAGTTCTTGCATTTTTCTATCTAATTCAGATTCAGTATTCTCATCTATTAGGAACGAAAAATTAGCTATCATGTCATCTTCAATCAATTTATTTGATGTAGAATCATTGGCCAAACTATTTAAAAATACCTGAATCTCTCTCATGTAAGCCTGCTTATACGTTGCTATGTTTTCATGAATTAACTTTCCTAATTTCAGCTTAATAGGCATTGCCAAAATACCCTTTCTCAAAGATGCTTCCTCTCTCAATTTCTGAACTTTAGGATTCATCATAGTTAATGCAAGAAGCTCTTGCTGTTCACAATAAACTTGAACTGCAAACTCTACTTTACCTCCTATATTATTCAATGCAGCTTTGAATTGAATATAAGCTCTTTCTAAAATATGCTTCACTTCATCAGTATTCGGGGCGATAATCCCAAATGTCATGGGTACTACAACGTCATAAGCTTTCATTAGTTCTTCATTTACTTTTTGATGAACCGCAATATGTCTCATTAACTCCTTTTTATCTAAACGATCAAAATTAATAACTGGACTACTCGAAACCACTGCCACTATATCTTTATAACGAAACAGCGTTAACTCTCTATTATTTATTCCCGAAAAATCGAAATTGCGATCTCCTTCTTTATTAATAATACAATAAATATATTTGCCTTCTTTAATCATAGTTTATGCTGGGTTTCAAATCCAACCTAATTTTTAGGCTTTTTCATTACAGAATAAAATTTTTTAAAAAATTTTGTCATCTTTTTCAACTGCTTGCCTAATAATTTTGTTTTAGAATCCCTATCGCCCAAAGCACTCTTTTGGGCTTTCTTAGACACTTTAATACTAATTATCTTTTCGTTTACAGAATCTATCTGAACCTTCTTTTCTTTTATATTCTTACTCTTCTGTTCTTCTATCTGCTCTACAGGAAGTTGAACTGCCTCCTGTCCAATTCGTTCTCCTTCTCCTCTATAATCCTCTAAATATTTTCCTGATTTTTTAATTTTTTGTTTTATTACTTCCTTACTTTCTTCTCCGCCTTTCCGCCTCGGCTCAACGCCGAAGTCGAGACGGGGGCTCGGCGAGACAGGCTTTCTCAGCTCTCCTATCCTCCCTAATGCTTTCCATCCTTTTCGAGTAATCTGATACCAATCTCGCCTCTTGAGTTTCTTTACCAAACCCTTTTCAAATAGTTCCATGCATAAGTATTCAACATAAGCATTCCCCATACTCAACTGTTTAGCAATTAATTGAGCTGAAGCTTTACCTTGATGTTCTGCAATTTGTTTAAAAACTCTTTGTTCAGTAGTCATAAATAATATTGGCCATCGCCATTTTGAAATATTTATTAGTAACTTTTAATCCCTTATAATCTTTGATTGAAGAATCACCCTTTATTTCAACAAATTCTCTAATTGCCATCATTGAAGCTTTCTGGCAAATGCTCTCTATCTTAGCTCCTGTTAATCCCTCTGTTTCTTGGCTTAATATTTTAAAATCTACATCCTCCCCTATTGGCTTGCCTTGACTGTGAATTTTAAATATCTGCAATCTCGACTCCTGATCGGGTTTCAATACTTCAAAAAGAAAATCAAAGCGACTGGGACGAAGTAATGCCGGATCAATCATATCCAAACGATTAGTCGCGCCAATAATTACCACCCCCTTAAGCTCCTCAATACCATCAAGTTCAGTAAGAAATTGGCTAACCACTCTCTCTGTTGTTTGAGAATCAGTATTTTGACCGCGCAGTGGAACTAAACTATCCAGTTCATCAAAGAAGATAATGCAGGGCGACGCTTGTTTGGCTTTTTTAAAGACCTCTCGCACCCCTTTTTCCGATTCTCCGATATATTTTGATAACAGCTGGGGTCCTTTAATTGAAATAAAATTTACTCCGCATTCGTTAGCTACCGCCTTAGCAATTAAAGTCTTACCAGTACCTGGCGGACCATAAAGCAATATGCCTTTGGCGGGATTGGTCTTTGAATAATTAAATAACTCAGTATATTTTAATGGCCATTCAATAACTTCTTTCAAAGTCTGCTTAATATTTTCGAGTCCGCCCACATCGCTCCATTTTACATTGGGAACTTCTACAAACACCTCTCTTAATGCTGAAGGTTCAACCTCTTTTAATCCTTCTTGAAAATGATCTTTGGTTACTTCTAAATTTAAAAGTTTTTTATAAGGAATATACTCTTTGTCAAAATTAATCTCTGGCATAATCTCCCGCAAAGCCGACATTGCGGCTTCTCTGGCTAAAGCTTCTAAATCCGCGCCAACAAAACCGTGAGTAATTTCAGCCAGCTTCTCCAAATCAACATCCTTAGCCAATGGCATCCCCCTTGTATAAATTTCCAATATCTCTTTTCTGCCATTTTTATCAGGAATACTAATGGCAATTTCCCGATCAAATCTCCCAGGTCTTCTTAACGCAGGATCTAAAGTATTAGGAATATTGGTGGCGGCAATTACTATCAATTGTCCTCGCGACTCTAAGCCATCCATCAAAGCCAATAATTGAGCAACCACTCTGCGCTCTACCTGTTTTTCACCTCCCATATCTTCCCGCTTTGGAGCAATTGAATCAATCTCATCAATAAAGAGTATGGCTGGGGTATTTCTTGTGGCTTCTTCAAAAATTTCACGCAGTCTGCCTTCACTTTCACCGTAAAACTTACCCATTATTTCCGGACCGGATATACTAGTAAAATAAGCATCTGTCTCATTGGCAACAGCTCTGGCGATTAAAGTCTTGCCACAACCGGGCGCTCCATGAAGTAAAACCCCTTTGGGCGGTTCAATTCCCAATCTTTCAAATACTTCCGGGTATTTCAATGGCAGTTCAATCATTTCTCGAATTTTGCCGACCTCTTTTTTTAACCCCCCAATATCTTCATAAGTAATCCCTACACCTTTCTTTTCTTTACCTTGTCCTTTGATTTTAATTAAAGTTTCCGTAGTAATCAAAACCACTTTTTGAGGATCAGCATCTGCTACTGAAAAATTATGAAAACGCGTTCCGAATAAATTTACTCTAATCTTATTTCCTTTTATAACCGGTGTGCCAGCTAATAATTGAGCTAAATATTCACTATCTTCTTGCTTTAAAGATTGTTCTGAGCTTAAAGGTTCTAAAACAATAGTGGTCGCTGGATTTAATTCAACTTTTTTAATTATTACCTTTTCGTCAAGACCAACTCCGACATTGTCTCTTAAAATCCCATCCATTTGAATAACTCCCTTGCCTCTCATTTCCTCAAAAGCCGGCATTATTTTGGCTACTGTTTTTTCTTTTGCTTCTTTAGATCTCTTAATCTCTACCACATCCCCGATCTCAACTTTAAAATTTAGAAAATCTTTCGGATCAATTCTAATAATCGCCCTGCCAACATCCCTACTTTGAGCTTCTGCTACCTTAAGAATTACCGGCTTTGAAGATATTTCCATCATATTTTATTCACCAATTTTATTTAATCGCTCTCTTGATTGATTTATTAATATTGCGGCCTCGTGAAGTTTAAGTTGTGTCTCTTGTATTAATTTCACAACTGGCGCCTCGGATAGAGCTTCAATAGTCCTATATCCTGCCTTTTCTAATACATTTATTATTTCTTCACTCATCACTGGAAGATCAAACAAAGGGGATTTAGTTTCAGGCTTTTGGATAGATGTTTTCTGCTTAACCTGCCCCTGCCGCAACTTCTTTTTTCTATAGTGAGATTTCTGGTGACAGTCACCTCCATCTCCCAATGATTTGTCTGTTTCCAGCACGATTATGTTCTTTGGAATGCTTGAATTAGGTAAATTGGAGGTGACTGTCTTCAAACTCTTATTAGGTGTTCCCCTTTTGCCTTGTGATTTACTGTGCACTGATACCTTAGCTTGAACCTTCTTGCGCGATCTCCTTCTACTTTTTTTAGACCTACTCCTCAATCTTACTTTACCTCGTGATTTACTACTTGATCTTGTCCTTGCCTTCGACTTGCGATCTGATGTTACAAAAGAACAAAATCCATCTGAAAAAATAACTTCTCCTTTTCTTTCCAATGTTCTACAAAGCAAAGCAACATAATCTAAACTTATTTTTAATTCCCTGGCTATCTGGTATTTATGCGCTTTACCTTTATTCTGCGAAATTATATCTTTAACTTGCTCTTCTGTGCTGGGCATAGGATATTAGATAACAAATAACAAACGGCAGACAAAAATTGATTTTAGATTGCAGATTTTAGATTGCCCGCTTCGCCGTCTGTCTCGACTTAATTGAGGCAAGACAGGAAGCGAGGCGAGCAGATTTTTGATTGAAATCTAAAATCTAAAATCTGCAATCTAAAATTATAATTCTGTTTTCTGCATTTTTAATTCTAAAATTCCATTTTTAAAACTCATCTTACGAGATGCAAAATCCACCTTTGCCGGAAGTAAAATCTCTTTAAAATATTTTCGTTGTTCCTCGCCAGCTTCAAGGGTTAAAATATCACCCTTAACATCTAACTTAATGCTTTCTTCTAACACTCCAGCTAACTCAACAATAATTAAAATATGATCCTTCTCATCAAAGAGATCAACTAATGGCTCCCTATTCTCTGCCACCTTAATCTCTTCTTCTCCCGTTTTTTTCTTATTAGTAGATCTAATATTGCCAAAGGTTTGAATCTTTGGCCGATCTCCAATGCCAGTTCTTACGGAAAATCCATAAACACCTCTTCTGCCTTCTTTTCCACTCAACCCTTTTATTTCTCCTTTTCTTTTAATTTCTCCTCCAGCTTCTTCAACCTTTCCCGCTAAATCAACCAATTTTCCGATTCCTTTAAGCAACCCTCCGACAAAAGGAATGTCTTCAAACTCTAAACCAGATCTTGATTCTTCTTTTTTTTGTTTTGTTTTTTTAGCCATAGTTTAAAACACGACTTTTATCTTTAAAATGAGATCCCCACGACACTTGAGGAATAACAATTTTACTAGGTTTTCGATCTATTTTTCCTTTCACCGCTAATTTCCCTTTAGCCTTTATCTTACATGATTTTGAACGCAAAAAATCTATATAGTTCTCTCTTTGTAAACTTTTACACATACTCCTCGTATAATCTATACTAATCCTAACTTCGCTAGCTATAATAGAAACTGAAGCCTCCCCTCCCCAATCCCAAATAACCTCTAAAATTTTAAGTTCATTTTTAGTCATTTAAATTAGGTCTTCCGCATATAATCCTAACCTACGAATTACTATCCCTGCCTGCCGGCAGGCAAGCGAATGCTTCGAATTTCCGAATAAATTACCCGAATTAATATTATTCGGATTGTAATTCGATTTTTCGTGGCATTCGGATACCTGCCCGACTGAACTATTCAGTCGTTCGAGTGGGTATTCGGAGATTCGGATTATCTGAATATTGAAATTCCTGTATTATAAATTTAATACTCCAAAAGTAATTTCTTTCTCTTCTGTGGTGCATTATCGCCTATCTCCTTAACTACTTTTCCACATATTTCCTCTGCTGCCTTAGTAGCCTTGAAAGAAAGTTTTATCATCTCTTTATTAACTTCTTCTAATCGGCTCTGTAGCTGCCTTTTTCTTTTCCTTAACCTCTGCAATTCTTTTTCTAATCTATCCTTTTCATTCCTCCGCATATATAAGTCCAAAATAGCCGTAGTAGGAAGATCAGGCTTTCCTGTTTTCCTAACCGTTCCTGTATATGTTCTTAAATCATGAAAACCACTAATCTCTTGAAGATTTTTAATTGATGTTTTCATATTTGTTCGCTTCGCTAATACACAGATTTACACAGATAAAATAATCTGTGTTGTTCTGTATATTTAGCAATATTTTTTAATTAAATCTCCAAGCAAATCTTCCGTTCCTTTCCGACAGCGCGACCATGGACTTCTAATAGTTTGGGAGATCAATATATCTTGAGCCAATTCTCTAAACATAGAATCTGAAGATGAAACTTTGCCTTTATTAGCTACTAAAGCTTTACCCATATTAATACAACTTCTAACAGTTGGAGGGAAGTCGCACGCCCCATCTTCAGAAGTTTCTTTTGCTCGAAAATTATGTTTTCTCATTGCTCTTACTATATCAACAATTTTTTCAGCATCTTCATGAGAAAGACCTGATTTTGCTTCAGTTATTGCTACCTCTGTTTTCCGATCAGCATATCCCAAATCCATAGTAACCATTCTGTCACGCAAAGCATCTTGCGCTTTATGGGTTCCGGCATACTCTTCTGGATTAGAGGTAAAAATCGCGCAAAAATTAGGATGAACTTTTAAATAATGGAGTTCTTCTCCTTCTCTCTGGGAAGGTAAATCCATAATTTTTTCTTGCAAAATAGAAAGCAGGGTATTATTGGCTTCTGGTTTCGACCGAGTAAACTCATCATATATTAAAGTAAAACCATATTTACATGCAATAGTCAACCGATTATCCATCCAACTCTTCTGCATATTCTGTTCTACTTTGAGAACACTTGAAATAAAATTATCCCTTAAATAATGATAACGATATCCATGTTCCCCTCCTACTAAATCTGAAGTTTTATATTCCTCATCTCCATGAAAAAGAACTGCTGGTCTTTGGAGTTTACTTGCCAGATGTAATGCCAAAGTAGTCTTGCCTGTTCCTGTTGGACCTCTAAAATGAACTGGAATACCTACTTTAATATAAGACAGAGCTCTACGGGTAAGACGTTTAATATAGGGGGTTTCAACGAAATCAGATGTCGGACGAGGCTCAATTATAGCTCGTTCTTCTTCTGGTGATAAATAAGACATATTTCTTTAATAGTAAAAAATTATAAGAAGCAACTTTAATGGTTGAACTTCAAATACTTCTGTTCAGTCAAATTTTAAAAATAACTGAAGTTTTTTTTAATTAATAAAAAAACTAAAATTCTCGACCTTTAAAAGACATTATTCTACTCGTCTCTCTTTTTTGATGATGATTTTTCTTCTTCTTCAACTGCTACTGCTCCTCTCTTCCTACTTAAAGATGCCCAATGTCCAGCCACCTCCTTTCGCTCCGCGCCATAATCGCTAAGCATTCTTTTCACTGTCCTTTTTACTCCTTCAACAGCGCCTGTAACATTCTTCATCATGTCTTTAAAATCAGCGATTCTTGTGGATTCACTTTTACTTAAAAAATCCTTTACATTACCTGCTATTTCTTTGATTCTATCCTGAGTGTCTTTGTATAAAGCATTAAAATCTTTCATCCTTGTCTCTTCACTCTTCGCCAAAAAAGCATTCAATTCTCTCGCGACTTGCTTCAATTCATTAGCAACATCTCTCATATATTTATCAGCTTCCCTTAAAATCTTCCGAGTGTCCTCTTTAATCTCACTAATCTTAACACTTCTATCTTTATGCCCAATTTTAATCTCACTTGCTAAATTTTTCATTTCTTGTGCCCAAGCCATAAAATTATAATTCCAATTACAAATAACCTACGGATCTACTAAAAAGTAAAACTCGCAACCCTCGGTAATTGGTTCTTACAATATAATAAATTTTAGATAAAAATTATCTTCGACCTTTTATAAAAATAGATGACAGACTACAGAAAACAGACGACAGACTTTCTTTAATTTACTGCTTTCTGTTCACTGTTTTCTAAATCAATAATTCCCAATTTCAGGTAAACCAGTATCTGCATTTAGTCCTTTTTTGCCTTTTCTTCCATCTTTTGGAACGACACCTTTCCCTTTACACACAGAACAAGGCAATCTATGATGAGCAAAGATTCCCGTTCCTTTGCAGGCCCCGCATTTTTCATGTGGCTGATCAGCAATAACAAGCTTTCCTTTACCTAAGCATACTTGACAATTAGAGATCCTTGATGGAATTCCAAAAGGATCTCTACCTTTCCCTCTACAATAAGCGCAAATAATTTCCTTATATGCTTTTTTTATCTTTTTCACCTTTTTCTTTTTCACTTTTTTTGCTATTTTTTTTATTTTTTTAGGCATACTTTTTACAAATTACTATTCTAATGATGAGCTACCATATTTTCCCACTCCGCACCCACCTTCTCTCGTTCTTTTTTAAAATTTGCTAACATTTCATGAACTTCTAATTTCATCTGTGATAACTCTTCACTAATTTGGCGAGGAGTTCCCTTTTGACGCATTTCCTGCCGTTTTCTGATTTTAAGCAAAGTCTTCTTAAAATCCTTAACCCTTAATTCTTTTCCCTTCTTAAGCATCTCTCTGAAATTTTTAACAACAGCCATTTCTTGATCGTGAAAATCAGCCAACATCTGTTTTACACTTTCTTCACGCTCCTTCTGAATAATTAAAATATCCTCCATCATTTTATCAAAATCTTTCTTCCTAAGGGATTCATGTTTCGATAGAGCATCTTTCAATTCCTGACTCATTTTTTCTCTCTTTTCTCTAAATTCTTCCAGCAGGTTATGAGTGTCTTCCACGATACCTTTTATTACTCCAATCCGAGCTTCATACGAGAGAACAATTGCTTCTGCTATTGTTTTGAAATCTTCAGCCATACTTTTTAGGACATGCTTTATGTCTCTTAGAAAATCACTGTTTGATTCTAGATAGGGGGGTGATTACACCTCTATCCAACTTAAAGGATGTCCTAAATCACACTGGCAACTAACTATCCTGATAGATAATAAATATTGATTTAAGAGGAGGTGATGATTTTTTATCTATACAGGAAAAGACTACGTTTCTTAAGTTAAGCAGCGCTAGCAGTCAAACCAACAGCTTCCGCGTACTTTAACCATGTCTCAACAGAAGCAACGACTACGCGAGCCTCAACTGCTAAAAGTTCAATGCCAACTAATGACACCCTTGCCCATGCATCAATGACAACACCTTTGTCAAGAATTCTGTCAACTACTTCCACCAAACTTGAACTGGCGATTGTTTTTTCTACAGCCATTTTATTATCGCGAATATACACGAATTTGAGCACGAATGTCACTGATATTTACTCGTGATATTTGTGCCGTATTCGTAAAAATTCGCAAATTATTATTTTTACCCTATCCGACCTTTCTAAATTAGGGCTTACAAAATTTGACAAAAATTTTAATATTGATATAATGTAATATTGATATAATAATATTCTAAATGTTACATATCTGAATAGGGCGTAGGAAGTGGTTGGATGTGGTTGGATATTCCCGCCCTTCCACCTTTCCACGCCCTATCCAGATATTTAAAAAATAAAAAAGCCCCATTGTATCCAACCACAATTAAAGGACTTTTTTATTTGTGCCCCGACAGAACGACTCTGTCACTCCACAATAAATTAATCTAAATTTAATTTTTATTTAATCTCTATTACAAATTATAACATAAATAAAAATGCGATGCAATAGGAAACTTTATACCACAACGTCATACTTGAACGGACCCCGCAAATGCAGGGGGGAGGCTGAAAAAAGCGCATAGTTAAAGAAAATTTAAGTATAAAATTCTTCGGACATCACCTTAACAATAATACTTGAACCAAACTACAATCTGTTGCTTGTGGATAAGTTATCAAGTTTAACTTAATTTGTTAAATCTAATTTTATTATTCTTTTGAAAAATTTCTTCTTAACTTATAATTTTAAAAAAACATTCTATCCAATCAATCTTCTTTAAGAGGCAACGAAACTTTGAATGTGGTTCCTTTTCTACATTTACTTTCTACTCTAATGTTACCCTTATGCAATTCAACAATCCATTTACAAATAGCCAATCCCAAACCTCTGCCTCCTCTACTTTTAGACCTTCCTTTATCTACCCGATAAAAACGTTCAAAAATATAAGGTAAATCTTCCTTGGGAATTCCTACCCCATCATTTATTACTTGAATCTCTGCTTTTCCCTTTTGTCTTTTTAAAATGATTTTAACTTCACTTTTTTTCTTTCCATATTTTATGGCATTAGAAATTAAATTTCTCATTAGCTTCCTTAACATCTTTTCATCGCCTATTAGTTCCAAATCTGGATCTAAAATCTTAATTTTAGAGTTGATATCTTTACCTTCAGCTAAAATTCTTAATTCTTCCATTGTCTCTTGAATGATGATTTTTAAATTTATTTTTTCTCTAAATTCTTCTAGTTTTTTACCCATGCTTAAAAGAGACAATTCCTCAATAATGATAGCCAAGTTTTTAATTTGGTTCTTACTACTTGCTATCAAATTTTTTACATCTTTAAAAAGAGAGTTTTTAGACTCTCCTATTGAACTTAATAAATCCAAATTAGTTTGCAGTACCGCCAAGGGTGTACGCAATTCATGAGATGCATCAGCAATAAAACGCTCCTGCAATTGATAAGCTTCTTTAACCTTTTGAGTCTTTCTTTTTAGTTTTCCCTTTAATTCTCCTACCCCTTTTTCCGCTATAACCCTCTTTTCTTGCTCCATTATCATCAATACCTGTTCTGCCATCGCTATCTGTTGGGCTTTTAGTTTTTCCTCTTCCATCCTCTTGCGCTCAGTGATGTCCTTAAGCGATACAACAATACGGGCTTCTTCTTCTTCTTCTTCTTCTTCTTCTGCAAAAGATATTCTTGCTACATCAAATTCCAAGATAAGTTCTTCTATTTCCTCTAAATTCTCTTCCATATTATCCCCCTAAGCTATTAGCCTTTGGTAACTCACCATAAAGGCTCTTAAACCTTTTTAAAAAAAATTCTCTGTTAGTATGTGATTCTCGGTCAAATAAAAGCGCACGGATACACTATAGTTATTGATGAATTTATTCAAACGATTATTTTTCAATTTAGTACCCAAATAGTTTGCTATCCGCTTTCGTAAATTTTTGGAAGATCCTATGTATACAACATTACTCTTTTGATTCGGGTAATCAATCCTTGGTGAGATGCTCAATTCATAAACTCCGACCCCTGTTGGAATCTTCTTGAGATGTTTTCTTGATAATGGCATGTGATCACTAAAAGTTATATCTTTTCCATAATAATAAACAGATTTTTCCCTATAGTTGGGGATATTAAGTAGCATTCTGCAGTTGCATATCGTTCTAATGGATAGATACACTCCCTTCTGGGCTAATAGGCATTGGATCTCCTTATCCCTCAGGGCATTTTCGTTATTCTCAACCATCTCTTTCACAAGATATCCGTGATATCTTCTCTGTGATATGAACAAGCTTCTAAGACTGATGACCTTGCCTTGAGGATTTGTAACCGATAGATTAAAGATTAGTCTTGAAAGCCGGCTTTTGTCGAGATATTGCAGTGCATATAGGGATAAGAACTGTTTATAAGTTAGAGGTCTTAGGTCTGTCTCTCTGCAGGAAAACCAGTATTTACTTTGATAATCAAGGAGACTTTTCAGAATATGCAAAGAAAATCTATTCAGGGTATTGATCCATTTCAGCGAACATATTGTTTTATTATCAGTATAATTTTCAGTTGGATAAATGCTCTCTAAATGCTTATCTGAAACCTCAAAACATGGGGCTGCATCCTTAATCATTACTCTAGCATAAAGTGATCTCTTTTTTCCATGATTATGATTTGCCTTTGTTGTTTTTTCAATATACACAAGATACTTTGTTAGGGGCATCTCCAATGTTTTGGAAAGAATCATTTCGCCTATCTTCTGCCTCATCTTTGTTTCATGGGGATCCTAATCTCTGCATGATTCTCATTGACTATTCTGTCTTTTAGTTGCTCAATAATTATCTCCCTGAATTCCTCCTCCGTATAACCCAGCTTAGCTGAATATTCCTTAACAATGTCCTGAAAGGCTTTATTCTGCCTGTATAAACTCAATTTATCTGTAAAAACCAATAAACCCTCCGGCACAAATTCGAAGATATTTTCGATAACATCCCTGTATCGTTCTTCGGTTTTTCGCTTTTCCTCTTCTACTCGTTTGCGCTCGGTGATATCTTCTGCCGAACTGAGGGTACCTATTATATTGCCTGCTTCATCCTTCAATACAGTATTGTGCCATGCGATAAACCTTTCCTCACCGCTCTTGGTTATAACCGGATTCTCATAATATTCAACAGGGTCCACTTCTCCAGCCATCAATTTCCTGAAAACCCCTCTTATCTCCTCCCTAATTGGTTCTGCAATAAAAGTATCGAACCAGTTCTTGCCAATGATTTCATCTTCGCTATAGCCTAAGATCTCGCACCCTTGCCTGTTGATAAGCGTGATTGTCTCATCTGCATCGATGACTAAAATCATAGCCCCCGCAATATTTAGGTACCTTTGTGCCCTCTCTTTCTCTTCACCTAATGCCTCTTCCGCCTTCTTGCGCTCGGTGATGTCCGTGACAATGAACCCAAGCCCATCACCTACTTTAAAAACTCTCATAGATAAGTAAAGGTCTCCAAACATGGGGTGAGGAACAAAATCATCTATAAGAAGGGGTTTTCCCGTCCTTAAAACTTCCAAAAATTTGTCATACCTACCGTTTTCTTTAAGTGTGGGATTGACGTCTAAAATATTCCTCCCAATTATTTCCTCCTTGGTTTTGCCAAACGCCTCCAATCCGGCTTTGTTTACCTCAACAAGATTTAATTCTGAATCAAAAAGGGTGAATGTATCAGGTGATGATTCCATGAAAGCACTTAGCCTTTCCCCACTCTCCCGCAGCGCTTCCTCTGCTTTCTTGCGCTCAATGCTTTCAATGCACTCCCATTTACTTTCTCGCTTAATAAGCGCAATACCATGATTATTAACTACATCTATAATTTCAGTTGCTCCGCATTTATCAAGAGAATAAGTGCAAATGCCAATCATTTTATATTTACCGATGGCATTATTGACCATTGCTTCATAATCCACAAATTTTTTCCAATCGTTCTTTTCAAGCCAAAAAGTATTGCCGGTAAGGCGGAGTCCGACAAAACCTTTTTTTATAGCTTCTTGCTCTTTTTCAACCCAACTCTGCAACACCTTATCGGCTTCAAATTTTCCTGACTTGATATACCACTGGCTATAATCAAGAATCTCTATCTGACCTTTCTTAATATAATCATCCAAATCCTTTACTGCTTTTTTCAACGATTTAGTTACCGCTTCAACTGTTAAAGGATCTGAAACAACCCACATGCAGAATTCATTATTTTCCAATCCTGTCTTAAAATAGGGTACCAAGATATCCAGCAAATCCTCTTTTGTTTGATAAAATTGACAAAGGTGAGCACCCCAAGGGATATCACCTGTAATATCGATTCCTGATTTTCTCTTTTTTTCTTTATTCACATTATTCACATTTTATATAATCAAGGCTTCTTTATTTTATAACCTCTTCCTCGCATAGTATGAATTAATCTATTCTTATAACCTTCGTCTATTTTCTCCCTTAAATGTCGGATATGAACATCAATTGTGTTGCTCTTAAATTTATCCTTACCCCAAATATTTTCTCCTAATTCTTGACGAGGAACCATCTTTCCCAAACGACCCAATAAATAATAAAGTATCTGATATTCTTTATTATTTAGCTCAATTAACTTCCCAGCTCTTCTGACTTCATAATTAGAGGGGTTCAGTTCCAGATTAGCTATCCGAAAGCTGGTGGAACCAACGGGTTGTCTTTGTCGTCTGATTAAGCTACGAAGTCTGGCTAAAAGTTCCTCAAAGGCGAATGGTTTTACCAAATAATCATCAGCCCCGCTATCAAGTCCTTTAACCCGATCATCTACTGTATCACGAGCAGTTAACATAATAATGGGAGTAGAAATTTGCTCTTGGCGAATCTTCCTTGCTACTTCAAACCCATCTATTCTGGGCAGCATGATGTCTAAAATTATCAAATCATAATCTTTCTTCTTAACCAGCCTTACTCCCCCCTGACCGTCATAAGCCAAATCTACTAAATAATGATGTAGTTCTAATAATTTCTTTAGAGAATGAGCAAACTCTTTTTCGTCTTCAATAAATAAAATTTTCATGATAAATATATAATAAAAATACCATCTCTCTCCCCAAGCTATTCGCGATATGGAAATGGCGAAAGCAATTGTTGATAAAAAATATTAAAAAGGTAATTAGTTATTGTACATCTAAATTATCTTACTTTAATTTCTATACCTGTCTTTTTTATCTCATAAGCTAAAGGATCTTCATCAACGAAATCATCTGGATGGTAGCCCACTGGTGAAATCATAGCCTCAGCATCTTTAGCGCTTCTCTTTATCCAAAGATATTCAATTGGATCAATTTTTCCTTTGAATTTAGAAGAAATAATACATATATCAAGATCACTCCATTTATTCTGATTGCCTTTAGCATATGAACCATAAAGAATGACTTTTTTT
>JBHPIX010000012.1:0-26068 GCA_042568285.1 Patescibacteria group bacterium
CAAGATGGAAAATGTCCTTACACATGTCCTTACATAAAATGGTACCGTCTATAGCACCGTCTATGGTATGTGCTAAATAAAAAAAGAGGAAAAAAATGTCAAACACAGAAATATTTCCTAGATATTGCTTATTTTCTATAAAAATACTATACTAAAGGTATAGTATTAGATTGATAACTCACCCCCTCTGTATCCCCGCCCGCCTGATGCGTTCGGGCGGGTCCCCCTCCGAAAGGGGGAGAGCTATATATGCAAATAAACCATAAAAAAACTATATTATTCATCGGGGATATCATAATCCTGTTTTTTTCGTTGTATTTGACTTTAATGATGAGATATGGAGGTAATTTCACGCAACAAACATGGCAATTGCATTTTAAGCCATTTGCTATACTTTACTGCGTATGGCTATTGATTTTCTATATAACTAATTTATACGACCTTACAGAAGCTAAAGTCTCCATTGATTTCTACCAAAAATTGCTTTCTTCTTTAATAATTTGCGGTTTTTTCTCAATCGCGTTTTTTTACTTAAATTCTCAAATAGCTATCGCGCCAAAAACTAACTTATTTTTAAATTTAGTTACTACTGCTATTCTTTTTTCAATTTGGAGGTATTTCTTTAACTGGATTATTAAATCAACAACAAAAAACAATGTTATTATTGTAGGATATTCTGATTTAGCATATAATTTTAGCTCTACTGTAAATAATAATCCTCAACTTGGGTTTAAAATAACTGCTTTTGTAACATTTCAAGAAATAAATAAAACTGATACTAAATTATCATTCATAAGTATAAACGAAAATTTAGAAAAATTTATTAAAGAAAATAATGTAAATACAGTAATTATAAATGCTAAACAAAATGAAGAATCAATTAATAAATTAGCGTCTTGTCTTTCAATGCGAGTGAACTTTATAGATTTCACTGATTTTTATGAAAAAATATTTTCTATTGTCCCTATAAATGCGATCAATGTATCATGGTTTATTGAAAATTTAACTGAAGGGAGTAAAAGAATTTATGATTTATTTAAACGAGTTATTGATATTATAATGTCTATCATTATAGGACTTCTTTCTTTGCCATTGATTCCTTTTATAAGCATTGCTATAAAAATCAACAGTAAAGGTTCTATATTATTTAAGCAAATACGAACTGGCAAGAATGGTAAAACATTTTTAGCTGTTAAATTTCGCAGTATGGTTGACAACGCTGAAAAAAATGGAGCAGAATGGTCGCAGGAAAATGATAACCGCATTACTACAGTTGGAAAATTTTTAAGAAAAACTAGATTAGATGAAATTCCACAGCTTCTTAATGTTTTAAGAGGAGAAATGAGTTTTGTTGGACCAAGACCTGAACGACCTGAATTTATTGAAATGTTAGAAAAAGAAGTTCCTTTTTATAAACAACGGGCGCTTGTGAAACCAGGTCTTACAGGATGGGCGCAGGCAAACCTTGCTTATGGCGCTTCTAAAGAATATTCTATGCAAAAATTGCAATATGATTTATATTATATAAAACATAGATCAATGTTTTTGGATTTAAAAATTGTATTAAAAACAGTTGCTATTGTTTTTGGATTTAAGGGGCGGTAAATGAAATTGCAAAATAAATCAATATATGGTTTAATGTATATATAAATGGAGGCAAGCTTTTGTCTATTTTTTAGTTTTACTATTATCTACTTTTTATAATTCGTATTAATTCGCATAATTCGTATATTCGTATGTTTACTTTTCATTCGTATTAATTCGCATAATTCGTAACATTCGTATATTTGTATGTTTACCTATGGATAATATAACAATTATAAAACCTAAAAAAACTTTTGACTTGATAGGAGATTTAAAAGAAATCTGGATTTTTAAGGATCTTTTTTACTTTTTAACATGGCGAGACTTAAAAGTTAGGTATAAACAAACTATGGTTGGAGTAGCATGGGCTATTTTTAAACCGTTTATGAGTATGGTTGTTTTTACTATTTTCTTTGGCAATTTCGCTAAAATGCCTTCTGACGGCATTCCCTATCCTATTTTTGTTTATGTAGGTTTATTACTTTGGCAATTTTTTTCTTCTTCCTTATCACAGGCAAGTTCCAGTTTAATAAGTAATACATCAATTTTCACAAAAGTATATTTCCCTCGCTTGATGCTACCTATATCTTCAATTTTAACTAATTTTGTTGACTTTTTTATCGCGACAGTTATTTTAATTGGCTTAATGGTTTATTACAACTATTTACCTAATCTTATCGGCGTGCTAATATTGCCGATTTTATTGATAATAACTTTTATGGCATCAATGGGGTTAGGGCTATTTTTATCAGCTGTTAATGTGAAATATCGCGATGTAAGATATATTTTGCCATTTTTTATACAAACATTAATGTTTTTAACTCCTGTTATATATCCCACAAGCATAACTGGCAAATATTCCAAATTCTTAGCGCTTAATCCTATGACAGGTGTTATTAAAGCAGCAAGAGCGGCAATTTTAGGAAATGCGCCTATTAATTGGTTATTATTATTAATTTCAGGCACAGCCAGTCTAATATTGCTTATTTTTGGCATAATATACTTTAAAAAGACAGAAAAATATTTCGCGGACATAGTTTAAGTCTAAATGGAAACTCCCACCTCCCCCTACCCCCTCCTCGGGCAGGAGGGGGACGTTATTTTTACCTTATATACTTTATGGACCCTATAATTCAAGTAACAAACATTTCAAAAAAATATAATATAACCACAGAGCAAGGTGGATATATTGCTTTACGTGATATTCTTACTAATATTATTAAAAATCCTTTTAGGTTTGCTAAAAATAAAGCAAAAACTATACTAGGAAAAGCTGGAAAGGAAGAATTTTGGGCTTTAAAAGATATAAATTTTTCAGTAGAAAAAGGAGAAGCAATTGGAATAATAGGAGCTAATGGCGCTGGAAAGTCAACACTTTTAAAGGTTTTAACAAGAATAACTCCTCCTACTGAAGGAGAAATTACAATGAAAGGAAAGGTCGCATCTCTTCTTGAAGTAGGGACTGGTTTCCATCCAGAACTTAGTGGTAGAGAAAATATAGCGCTTAATGGAGCTATATTAGGAATGAGTAAAAAAGAAATTGCTAAAAAATTTAATCAAATCGTCGAATTTTCAGGTATAGGTAAATTTATTGATACGCCTGTAAAACGATATTCTTCTGGGATGTATGTCCGCTTGGCTTTTTCTGTAGCAGCGCATCTAGAGCCAGATATTTTACTCGTTGATGAAGTATTAGCTGTGGGCGATGCGAAGTTTCAAAAAAAATGTTTGGGTAAAATGAATGAAGTTACAAAAAAAGCCGGCAGAACTATTCTTTTTGTTAGCCATAATATGGAAGCAATAGCAAGATTATGTAAAAAATGTGTTTTATTAGAAGCTGGAAAAGTGAAAATGTTTGATGAATCAAAAAAAGTTATAAATTGTTATTTGCAAAATAATCCATTATCACAAAGCGGGGATACTATAAAAACAAGAACTGATAGAAAAGGTGGTGAAAAAATAAGATTATCTTCATTTCATATTGAAAGTGAAGGAAAAAAAGTAGATAAAATCTTTTCAGGCGGTCATTATACTTTTTGTTTTGGATATGAGGCATTAGATGGTAAACCAATTAAAAATTTAGGTTGTAGCTCTTCTATTGAACGGGTTGAAGGTGAATATTTAGTTTTGAATTGGACAAAACATACTAAACAAGAATTTGAATTAGCTCCGCCTAAAGGCATAATCAGATGTGAAATAAATCAAAAATTTCCGTTTGGCGAAGGATTATATAATATTGACGCTAGCCTATGGACTGAAAAAGATAGAGAAGATTATCTTTATAACCTTTTGACTTTTGAAGTTAAAAATGACAATGGTTTTTTTAATAATGGCGTTAATATAAAAAGTCCAATTTATTTGGAGCAAAATTGGAATATTACTGAAACAAAATAAAACATTTTCCAAATACTTCAAAATTTATGAAAAAAATTCTTATCACAGGCGGAGCAGGGTTTATAGGTTCGCATCTGGCTAAAAAATTATCTCAAATCGGCTATGCGCCTGTAATTACAGACAGATTATCAGGAAATAATATAAAATTAAAACAAGATAGATTAAATAAATTTTTAAATCCTGATGAATATATTTTTTATAATTCTGAATTGTCAGATTATAAAGAAATTGAAAAAATTTTTCATAGCCATAAATTTGATGTTATTTGTCATTTTGCGGCTAAAACAAATTTGATCTTCAATCCAGAATCTTATGGCAAAAATAATGTTGAAAGCACAACTAATATTTTTGAATTAGCTAAAAAATTTAATGTTCCTAAAATAGTTTTCGCAACTACAGGAATGGTATATGGGAATAATTCTAAAATTCCTTTTAATGAAAAAGACAATACTGACAGACCTCTATCGCTTTACGCCGCTACTAAAAAATCAAATGAAATATTAGCATATACATACCATTATCTATATAAAATCCAAATGGTTGGGCTAAGATTTTTTACAACTTACGGACCATGGGGCAGAGTTGACACTTCTATAAATAAATTCACAGAAAAAATTTTAAAAGACGAGGAAATAGAGATTCATACATCAGGAAAAATTGAAAGAGATTATACTTATATTGATGATATTATAGATGGAATAATTGCATCTATAGAAAAAAATTTTTCTTATGAACTTATAAATTTAGGTTCAGGGAAAAGCATAGAATTAGAAAAAATCATAAATCTTATAGAACATAAATTAGGTAAACAAGCAAAAAAAAAATATATGCCAATGTATGAGGGAGATTTATCAGCGACTTGGGCAGATATTGAAAAAGCAAAAAAATTACTTGATTATGAACCAAAAATTTCTATTGAAGAAGGGATTGAAAAATTTGTTGATTGGTATAAAGGATATTACACGAATTTACACGAATAGGAACACCCGTCTCGACTCGGCCATATAGACTCGTCTGATCCGAGGCGGACGAAAAGCACTAATTATATGGTAAAAGTAAATGCATGTATAATTGCATATAACCATGAACATTATATAAAAAAATGCCTTGATGGCGCGTTGGCGCAAAAGGTTGATTTTAGCTATGAGATAGTTATAAGCGAGGATTGTTCAACAGATAAGACGCGAGAAATCGTCCAAGAATATCAAAAAAAATATCCTGATAAAATAAAATTGTTTTTAAATGAAAAAAATTTAGGTCTTACTGGAAATTGGGTTCAATCATTAAAATTATGCAATGAATCAGAATACATTGCAATCTGCGAAGGAGATGACTATTGGACAGATCCTGATAAACTTCAAAAACAAGTTAATTTTTTGGATAAAAATCCTGATTTTGCGTTATCAGCTCATAATGCGGATGTTATACAAAACATTGATGGTATTGAGCAAATTATTAGGCAATATTGCGGAAAAAATCATCCTAAAATTATGGATTTAAGCTATTTACTAGAATATGGAAGCGGAGGTCCAACACATTCTTTAGTTATAAGAAATAAAATAATTAAAAACTTGCCAGAATGGTTTTCAAAAATGAAAGCATGCGATTGGACAATACAAGTAATGGCAACTGTTGGAGGAAAGATGCGATATTTTCCTGAAAAGATGGGAATATATAGAAAACATAAACAAGGCGCTACATTTAGCTCTAAAATGGAAGCGATAGCTAAAGGCGAATCTGATTTCGCGCTTCCTGCAAAATACACTCTTGAAATGATAAATGCTTTAAATAAACATTTTAATTACAAATATGATAAAGAATTGCGAAAATTAAGCGCGTATTGGTATAATTGGTATGTAAAAGAATATATGAATATAAATGATATAAAAATGGCAAAAAAATATTCCGCTAAAATTTTAAAAGAAACTTTTCCTTTAAAGCATTGGAAAAATAGTTCATGGATGACTAAAAAGCACTTTTTAAAACTATTAGTTATATTTTTATCACCGATTTTTATAATAAAATTCATAAAAAAACATGTTTAACGAAAAAATAGCAGGATACTGCATAATTAAAAAAACTGATAATTTGCCATTTTATGATTCTATATACCAATGTTTAAGGAACGTGGATGAATTCCATATTTTTTATGTTTCAACAAATAATGATAAAAATGCTTTTTTAATTAATCAATTTGTAAAAACTCTTTCTCCCTTTTATTCAATTGTCTGGCACGAAATCACAGATAATTCTGACGCGCAAATTTATGCAAAACAATATTTAAAAAATAAAGGATATAATTTTATATTATATATTAAACCAGATGAGTTCTTCCCTACTGGATTAAAGCCATTTTTAATTGAATGCGCTCAAAAAAATCAAACAGTAAAATTTCCTATATTTAAAATATCTGAAGACGCATACAGCGCCAAGATAGATTATAGCACTCGTTTTTTTCAATCTGATAATAATGCTTTTAATGATTCACAAAATTGTGCTGAAAAAACATATCCAGAAGCTATTCATATATTTACAGCAAATAAAAATCAAGTAAATGAAAAAAATAATTTTCCAATACGAGAACGCGAGCAATTAGTTCTCCGACATTGCAGGCAACATGAAATTTATCCATTTTCGGAAGCATTAAAAGAAATTATTGAGGACTGTTCTCGTAAAAAAAATAATGCTGAGAATTTAAATATTAATTTTTCTAATACAAAAGGCTATAAAGAAAGTATGAATATAAGCTTAACTTGGACTGAATCATACGGCGTAACAGAATCTTTAATTAAAAAGTTTAATGTAAAAAATATGGCGGAAATAGGAGTTGCTAGGGGCCATCATTCTATGCATTTATTGGAAGCCCTTCCTGATCTTCATCTTTATTCCATTGATCCATGGGGACATTTCATAAAAGAACACAAATGTATGTTCCAAAAAGAACAAAATAAAATGGACGCTCTATATAATTATGTATCATCAATGCTCAAACCATTTAAAGATAAATCAACAATTATAAGAAGCACGTCAAAGAGAGCTATTAAAGAGATTAAAGATCCTCTTGATATGATATTTATTGACGCTGACCATTCTTATGAATCAATAAAAGAAGACTTAGGATTATGGTGGGATAAAGTAAAAACAGGCGGCATTATTTCAGGTCATGATTACAACCATTCCTGCCATCCGGGAGTAACTAAAGCAGTAAATGAATATTTTGGGAATAAAGGATTAAAAGTAAATGCTGAAATAGGCAATGTTTGGTGGGTACAAAAACAGCAAGAAACAATTTCTTACATTATACCAACCTATAATGCAGAAAATTATCTTGAAGAAACAGTAAATTCAATATTTAACCAAAACTTAAAAATTCCATTTGAAGTTCTTATAACTGATGATTGCTCAAGTGATGGGACTCCGAATATAATAAAAAAACTTGCTGAAAAATATTCAGAAATAAATTTTTTTCTGAATAGCAAAAATAGAGGAGCGCCTGAAAATCGTAATTTTGGGATAGCCAATAGTAAAGGAAATTTTATTTATATGCTAGATCATGACAATGTGCTTACCCAAAATAGCATACAAAAATTGATTGACGCAATCAATAGGCGCGGATGCGGAGCGGCATCATTTGAAGAACTTTCTTTTTTCAAAAATGAAATTTCTAACCATCGCGGTTCTTGGATATATAAATATAGAGATAATCTATTTACTATTAAAGAATTTATAACTTACATTGATTCTCCAGTTGCAAGCAATAATTATATGTTCACGCGCCCTGCTTTTGAAAAAACTGGCGGATACCCTGAAAGAGGCGCTAGAGAAAATATGGGATTTGGATTAAGATTAACTGCGACAGGGACAGCTATCGCCATTGTTCCTAATACAAAATATTATCATCGCATACTTTCTACAGGTATGTGGCTTAAAGAAAATAATGAACACCCAGAAAGAGCTCATAAGAATATGGCTTTAAATTACTGTGAATTTTTGCCTTTGTTTGACGCAAAAAGCCAACAATTAATCACTAGTGAAAAAGCTTCAACAGAAGCTGATAATTATATAAAAGATGAGAAATTAAAATTGTCAGAAAAAGGGTGGCAGATTGCTGGCGGGAAAGATAGATATAGGAGCTCGTTAGTAAAAAAAATTTATGAATATAAAAATAAATTTAAAAAAAATAAACATTTTTTTTATTTAAAATTTAGGAAATTTTTAGGAGATAATAATGTTGCAAAAATAAAAAAAATCATAAATGTTATTAAAAGCGCAACACGCCCTAAAAAGCATTCTAGTTCATAATCTTATGCTCAAAAGCTTAAATAAAAATGGTCATGTGCTACTGATATCCAGAAATATCACCTACATTTTTCCTTCAGGATATGGCTATTTAGCCGGATATTTAAAAGAAAAGGGCGAAAATGTTAAAATATTATTAAGGCCTGATGATCCATCGCAATATTATAACTTTGTTAAAAAAATATTATTGCTAAAACCGCTACTCGTAGGATTTGGAACAATTTATCCAGATTTATACCCTACTAAAAAAATAATCAAGCTTTTAAATGAATTTGGACGGGACTTTCCAATTGTAATAGGCGGACAAATGGTTTCGCCTACACCTGAATTCTCCGTAGAGGTTACGGGCGCTGATATAGGCGTCATAGGAGAAGGAGAAATAATTCTTTACAATTTAGTAAAAACATTGAGAGAAGGAAGTGACGTCGAAAAAGTAAAAGGATTAGTCATAAATAAAGGAACGGAAAAAATATTAACAGGACAAGGTGAATTCATTCAAGATTTATCTAAATTACCAAAAATTCCTTATGAGTTATTCCCTTCTACAGAGTGGCTGAATGTAGGACGACTTTATCTTAATGTTCCACAGCCACATAACCAATATAACGATAGGACAGTGACTATTCATGGTGGAAGGGGCTGTCCATTTAATTGTAATTTTTGCTATCATCATAGCATACCAAGATATAGATCGATTGATTCAATGATTAAAGAAGCTGGTGAATTAATCAAAAAATTTAATGCTAATTTACTTTACTTTGATGATGATTTAGCTATTTGTTCGCCACATCGGGCACGTGAATTAGCAGAAAAAATAGGGAAACTACATAAAAGAGTAGAATATTCTGTTTCAGGACGATTTGATATATTAGAACAAATTAGTGATAATACATTAATGGCAATGAAAAAATCTGGATTAAGATGCATGAATATAGGAGTAGAATCAGGATCACAAAAAATACTTGATGTTATTCACAAAAAAATTACAGTAGAACAAATTTTAAAAGGAATAGAGCGCTTAGGAAAAATTGGAATACTTCCTAATGCTAATATTATGGTTGGGCAATTATCAGAAACTAATGAGGATGTTCAAAAATCAATGGATCTAATGATAGAAGCATTAAGAATTAATAAAAACATGAATTGGTCTTTTTCTATTACCACACCATTCCCTGGCTCTGAACTATATGATGTATGCTTTAAAAAAGGAATATTTAAAACTCATTACGACTTTTTTAAAAAATTTGACGAAAATAAAATATTTAATGAGGTGATAGCAAATCTTACGGAGATGAAAGATGAAGAAATTTTAAATTGGCTGCAAAAATTGAGGATAACTTTTAAACTTGAAAGAAGAAAATTAATCGGCAAACATGTATATAAAATTGAAAATCTGAGAGCTAGAGCAGATAGGTTGAATAAAAGAATTAATAAAAAAATTTTTGAAAGATTGGCTAATGATATAGTAAGTAACATTATAAAAAAAATATATACTTTTTTTTATAATTTAATGCAAGTATCTTTTGACAAAATTCGGCTTAAGCTTCTTGGAGTTAAAAAATATTAAAATAAAAAAAATATATGTGTAAATTTTCAAAAACTTATGCCACAATTTAATAAAAAAAAAATAAAATTAAAAATATATGCTATACTATGCACAATAATTGGTGATTTAAACGCAAAAAAAGTTAAAAATTTAATATCCAAAATAATAAGAAAAAAAGAAAAAGATATATCAGTAAAAAAAGATATAGAAAGGTTAAAAAAAATTGGCGAAATTAAAGATTCATTAAAATTACATTTTGGCTGCGGCACAAGAATTTTAAAAAATTGGATAAATATTGACATATTATATGCTAAAGATTGGCAAAGGTGTTATTCAGAAAACGAATATCCTAAAAAATGCAGGGGTTCAAGAAAAGATCTATTCATAATTGATTTAGAAAAACAAGCTATTCCTCTGCCAAAAAATTCAGTAAAAATTATTTTCAGCGAAGATTTTGTAGAACACCTTAATCAAAAAGAGTTTGTACTATTCCTTGCAGAAAGCCATAGAATTTTAAAACATGGAGGAATTAACCATATTAATAGTCCAGATTTAATTGCTTCTATGCGAAAAAATTCCAACTTTTATAATGGTCGGGCAGGAGTTTATACAAATGAATGGAATAAGCATGGACATATAAATATTCTCACTAAAAAATATTTAGAAGAATTAGCTGAAATGATAGGATATAGTAAAATAATCTTTGTAAATAAAAATCAAAGTAAATCTAAATTAATTCCTATAGAACTTAGACCCGGCAATGACAGGAAAGAAGAAGAACAAATTTTTTGTGATTTGATAAAATAATTTAATCTATGGTTCAAAAAATAAATTCTATGAATATGAATATAAGAAGCCCTATTACAAATTCTAACAATGTTATTTTGGAAAAAGATATATCAGCTGATTTAATTATGAAAAAATATAAGGAAGGAGCAGATATAGACATCTCAAGATTTTTTAAAGGAATTAAAAAAATTTATATATATAAATGCCTTGATACGGGATATAGATTTTACTACCCATTAAATTTAGAGGGAGATGATGAATTTTATAAAAAACTGCAGAAATATCCATGGTATTATATGGATTGGAAATGGGAATACGAGAAAGCTTATAATCTAATAAAATTTGGAGAAAAAATTTTAGAAATTGGATGCGGAAAAGGAGACTTTATAAATAAATTGCGAAAAAAAAAGAATAATGAGGTATGTGGACTTGAATTTAATATGGAAGCAATAAAAAAAAGCCAAGAAAAAGGACTATATGTCATAAAAGAAACTATACAAGAATATGCTAAAAACAATAAAGGAAAATACGACGTTGTATGCTCTTTTCAGGTTATGGAGCATATAGCAAAAATCGGAGATGCTATTAGAGACAGTCTGGCAGTTTTAAAAAAAGGAGGCAAACTAATAATAACCGTTCCTAATAACGATTCTTTTATAAAAAAAGATAAAATTGGCATATTAAATATGCCTCCTCACCATGTCGGACTATGGGGAGAAAAGTCATTAAAAAATTTAGATAGATTTTTTAATCTAAAGCTTCAAAATATTTATTTTGAGCCATTGCAAGATTATCATTATAGGTATTATTATAATACTGTTTTTGGCCAGAGAATAGATGAGATTTTCGGAAAATACGGAAAAATTATCAACAAAATATTAGGGAGAATATCTTTACATTATTTAACAAAGCCATATTATCCTAAAAAAATTAAAGGCCATACTGTTATGGCTGTATATATAAAAAATTAGTCAATAAAATTATAGATATTTAATTTTAAAAACGTTGCCAATTAAATTTTTGAACTAAAAATTTTTCTAGTGACGTTAACTAAAAAATATGTCGAAAAAAGAAAAAATTCTAATTGTTTCTTTAATAATTATTTTAGCTGCTACTTCAAGGTTAGCGAAGCATCCTTATAATTTCACTCCCGTTGTTGCTATGTCTCTATTTGCGGGATTTTATTTAAAAAAATATTGGGGAGTTCTTATCCCTTTATTAGGAATGCTACTTAGCGACTCTATAATTGGATTTTATGATTGGCAAGTTATGGCTTCAGTTTATTTGTCCATTATTTTAGCTTTCTATATAGCTTATTTTTTCTCTCGCATAAAATGGTATAAAGTTATATTTTTATCTTTAGCCTCTTCAATATCATTTTTTATTATAACCAATTTTGCTGTTTGGGCGTTCTTTGACTGGTATCCGCACACATGGCATGGCATAAGCGCTTGTTTTATTGCAGCCTTGCCATTCTTCCGCAATACTTTAACTGGTGATTTAATTTATTCATATATTCTTTTTGGAGCTTATCAAGCAGTATTAGCGTTTAGTGATAATAAAACAAAAAATATATTAAAACAAAAGGGGAAAACAAATCAAATAATTTAATTGGAAATGAAAAAAGAATTTTGTACAATTTTTGATAAGAATTACTTAATAAAAGGATTGTCTTTATACTATTCTCTATTGGAAAATTGTAACTCTTTTAGATTATGGATTTTATGCATGGATGATACTGTTTTTAATATATTAAAAAGATTAAATCTAGAATATATTGCGCCTGTTTCTCTATCGGATTTTGAATATCCTGAGCTTATAGAAGCAAAAAAAGATAGAAATGCAGGTGAATATTGTTGGACTTGCAAGCCATCATTTATGCTTTATATATTAAAAGAAGATAAAAATATAAAATTTATTTCATATATAGATACTGATTGTTTTTTTTATCATTCACCTGAACTAATATATAAAGAACTAGGCTATAATTCTATATTATTAACTGCCCATAACTTCCCGCATTATAAAAAATACTTAAAAGTTAATGGTCTCTATAACGCAGGTTTCTTTTTAGCAAAAAATGATACTATTGGTTTGTCTTGTTTAGAATGGTGGAAAAAAAAATGCAATGAATGGTGCTATATAATTCCTAATAAAGAAAGAATGGGAGATCAAAGATATTTAGAGAAAATTCCTAAATTATTTAATAAAGTAGCTATCTCACAACATAAAGGCATTAATGCTGCTCCTTGGAATCTTAGAGAAGATAATGTCAAAAAATTTAAAAATCAAATTTATATTAAGAATGAACCTCTTATTTTTTATCATTACTTTAACTTTAAAATATTTCCTTTTTCTTATTTTTTATCTCCTTGCCCATGGTCGCATTATATAAAAACATCAAAAAAACAAAAATATATCTATAAAAAATACATACAATCACTTTATAACTCATTAAATGAAATAAGAAAAATTGATAAAAAATTTTCTTATGGGCTTACTCCGCGTCCTGACTTTAAAACGCATATAAAAGAAATATTTTTCCCTAAATTCAAGTGTATCATTAAATCTTATTTCAATAAAATTTAAGAAAAAAAATTTTTCTTCCTATTTAAAATATATGATAAAAGTTAAACCTAACATTGATCATAAATCAGTTTGTCCTCAGTGCCATTCAACATTACTTCTTGACGATATTTTATGGCAAGGTATACACATCTGCGCAAAAACTCATTGTTCGAAATGTAGAATAAACTATGTGGAAGATTTAAAAATAGCCCAGGCGATGTTTGCTGGCTTTAAAGTTGATATAAATAATAAATTATTATATGGTCCTGAATATTCAAAATCATGGTTTGGGAAAGCATTATATGATTCTTTAATGAATCCTTCTTTTGACATTAAGATAGAAACAAAAATAGAACAGAGGAAATTTTCTAAAAATGCAATTATAATTAACTGTATAGATTTTTTATACGGACATTGTTTAACTAAATTTTTAAGCACACAATATTATTTAGAAAATTATCCTAATTTCAGCATAATTCTAATAATACCAAAATTCTTAAGATGGATGGTTCCAGAAGGTGTATCCGAAACTTGGACAGTAAATATTCCTTTAAACAAAAAAGCTTTAAAATATTACCCGCAATTGGATAAAAAAATAAAAGAAGAATGTAAACGGTTTAATATAATTTATGTTGCTAAAGCTTTTTATCTGCGAACGATGTCAAACATTAGCTTATTTACAAAAATCCAAAAGCATGATTTTGAAAATAGAAATTACAGAATCACTTTTATTTGGCGTGAAGATAGATATTGGTTTAGAAATAAATCTTTTATATTACTGTTAAAAAAATTAAAATTGAATAAATTAATATTACGATTACAAAATTTAAAAATAAAATGTTTATTCAAAAAAATACATAAGCATTTGCCTGAAGCAAAATTAACTATAGCAGGACTTGGCAAATCTACTTCTTTTCCTTCTTGGATAGATGACAGAAGGGTTGTAAAATTTGATGAGGAAAAAGAAAAAAAATTATGTAAAACTTATTCGGAAAGCAGATTGATTATTGGCGTACACGGTTCAAACATGATGCTTCCATCAGCCCATGCCGGCATGGTTATAGATTTAATGCCTGATGATAGATGGTCTAATTTAGCACAAGATGTAATATATAACGCAACAGAGCCAATTGATTACGGCATAATATCCTGGGAATATCACTATCTGCCGATTGATATATCTATTTTTTCCTTAACCCATATTATAAAAATATTAATTACAAATATAAACGAAGCTGTATTACATGCTAATATAATGTCAAATTTAAAAGATGTAAAATAAAATTTTGTAATTAGCAAAAAATTATGAAAAAAAAAAAAAATATATAAAATATATTTTAGCTAAATTCAATATAGGAATATATAAAATAAGCAATAGAGAAAATAAAGAACAAGATAATTTACTATGTGATTATGCTATAAGATTTAATTCTCTAAAAAATATTAATAAATTTTATTCTTCAGATTTTGAGCAAGGATATCTATCCAAAAGCAGGATGTTATTTTATAATAAGTTGATTGATTTATCTATTTGTCATGGAGTAAATTTTAAAAATAAGAATATAGCAGATGTTGGATGCGGACCAGGCGCATTGCTTAATGAATTAAAAAAAATATATCCAAATACTCAATTAACTGGATTTGATTTTTCTGAATCAGTCATTTTATACGCTAGAAAAAATATGCATGGCATTTCTTTTAAGATAAAAAATTTTATAGAAGAAGAAATAAAAAAAAATTATGATATTATTTTTTGCACTGAAGTATTAGAGCATCTTTTAAATCCAGCTATAGTGTTAAAGAAACTATTAAATTTATTACCTGAAAATGGCGTACTTATTCTAACAACACCTGACGGCAGAAAAGACAATTTTATAGGCCATATACATTTTTGGAGCCCTGAAAGCTGGTCATTATTTCTGAAAGAACAATGTCCTAATTTGAAAATTAAAACTTTATTAATGGAAAATGGTAAAGTTAATTTAGCTTTCATATTTAAGAAATAAGATTAACAAACTATATGAAAAATATAAAATTCGCAGTTATAGGCTGCGGAAATATAGGATCAAAGCATTTAGCAGTGATAGACGCCGAAAAAAATGCTGAATTGGTGTCTATTTCTGACATTAATATTGAAAAACAAAAATATATCTATAAATTATATAATAATGTGCCTTTCTTCTTGGATTATAAGAAAATGCTTAAAAAAACACAAGCAGATGTAGTTAATATTTGCACACCTCACAATTTACATGCAGAAATGGCTATTGAAGTTGCTAATCAAAAAAAACATATTTTAGTTGAAAAACCAATGGCGCTTTCAACAGCTGAATGCAAAAGAATGATTGATGCCACTAAAAAAAATGGTGTAAAGCTTATGGTTGTAAAACAAAATAGGTATAATCTGCCAATCCAAATGCTAAGAAAAGTGATTGATGAAAATATTCTTGGTAAAATTTTTATGATTAAGTGTAATGTTCTTTGGAATCGATGTAATGAATATTATGATAAGTCTGATTGGCGTGGTAAAAAAATATCAGAAAAAGGAGCTTTATATACTCAAGCAAGCCATTTCATTGATCTTTTAATTTGGCTGTTTGGAGAATTGCAAGATGCTAAAACAACTATAAAAACAATGGATCATAATATTGAAATAGAGGATTGCGGAGTCTCTGCGTTAGAATTTAAAAATGGCATATTAGGCGTGCTAACATGGACAAATTGTGTATATAATAAAAACTATGAAGGAAGTATAACTATTATTGGAAAACATGGAACAATTAAAATTGGTGGACAATATTTAAATAAAATTGAATATTGGGATGTTAAATCATATCCGCTGCAAGAAAATATTGATTTCACAGACAAGCCAAATTTATATAACAAATATCAAGGCACCAGCTCTAATCATGATAAAGTAATAAAGGATGTTATCGCGTTTCTATCAAACGAGAAGCATAATATAGTAAATGGTGAGAACGGACTTAAAACAGTAGAAGCAATTGAGTTTATTTATTCAAAAATTCACAATTAATCCTATGAAAAAAATAATCTTTTTAGGATCAAAACCTATTGGATATAAATGTTTAGAATATCTAATTAAAAATTCTGGCGATTTAGATATAATTTTAGATGGGGTTTTAACTAATGATAATATAAATTTTGCATCTTCATTAAGTATAAAATCTATTTGTAAAAAAAACAATATAAGAATAATAGAAAACTTAGATAAACTTCTCTCTCTAAAAGATATAGATATTTTAATTTCTGTGCAATATCATAAAATTTTAAAAAAATGTCATATTGATATAGCAAGAGACATATCAATCAATTTACATATGGCGCCACTTCCAGAATACCGAGGATGCAACCAATTTTCTTTTGCTATTTTAAATAATGATGCTATTTTTGGCACAACAATACATAGATTGGAAGAAGGAATAGACAGCGGTTCAATAATAGCTGAGAAAAGATTTAATATCCCTAAAAATTGTTTTGTTGATGAGCTTTATAATCTAACTTTTAAGAAATCGCTTAAATTGTTTAAAGAAGAGATATGCAACATTATCAGTAGCAATTTCACCCTTACCCCACAAGAAACTTTTTTAGGTAAAAGAAACTTATCTCTCCATTACCGTAAAGAGATTAAAGATATAAAAAAAATAAATTTAAGCTGGGATAAAGAAAAAATAGAAAGACATATTCGCGCAACTGCTATGCCTGGATTTGATCCTCCATATGCTTATATAGGAAATGAAAAAATTAATATAATAAGAGAATAAATTTTATGAAAATTCCATTCGTTGATTTAAAAACACAATATATATCAATTAAAAATGATATAGATTCTGCAATTAAATCAGTTATATTAGATACTGCTTTTATTGGAGGCACTAATAATCACTATGTAAAAATTTTTGAAGAACAATTCGCATCATATCTTAAAATAAACTATTGTATTAGCTGCGCTAACGGGACAGATGCATTAGAAATTTTATTACGAGCATATGGGATTTCTGAAGGAGACGAGGTTATCGTACCAGCGCTTACTTGGATTTCTACTTCAGAAGCTGTTAATTTAGTCGGAGCAAAGCCTGTTTTCGTTGATATATTGCCTAATTATTATACAATTAATCCTGCAAAAATTGAAGAAAAAATAAATAAAAAAACAAAAGCTATAATACCAGTTCATTTATATGGAATGCCTGCAGAGATGGATGAAATAATTAGTATAGCTAAAAAATATAAATTAATTGTTATAGAAGATTGCGCTCAAGCCCACGGAGCAGAATATAAAGGACAAAAAGTAGGCACAATAGGACATGCTGGCTCTTTTAGTTTTTACCCTGGTAAAAATTTAGGCGCCTATGGAGATTCTGGCTGCATGGTTACTAACGATAAAAATATTGCCGATAGAGCGAGAATGATTACCAATCACGGACAAATTAAAAAACATGAACATCAAATTATTGGCAGAAATAGCCGAATGGACGGGATTCAAGCTGCTATTTTAATAGTAAAACTTGCCTATCTTAATCAATGGATAAAAAATAGAATAAATAATGCACGCTTTTATGATAAATACTTCTTTGAAAGTAAAATTGAAACTCCGTCTACTCCTGAATATTCAAAACACGCTTTTCATCTTTATGTTATCCAGACTGATTATCGCAATAAAATAAATTCTTTACTTAAAAAAAATCAAATAGCAACCGGCATCCATTACCCTACCCCGCTTCCGTTTTTAAAAGTATATTCTCATAATAATTATATTCCATCTGATTTTCCTGTTGCTTATGAAGCAAGCAATAAAATTTTATCTTTGCCTATGTTTCCAGAATTGGAAGAAGCGCAAATTAAATATATAACTGATGTTATTAAATCTTATTTTTCTAAATATGAATAAAATAAAATTTTTACAAGCTACTTCCTATTATGATAAATATTTAGAAAAATTTTATCTTGAAAGACCATGGCTAAAAACAAAAAACTATTATGAGCAATATATGGCTTTAATGAATGATTGTTTTTCTTGGGCTGATTTTTGGAAAACAAATCTTGAAAAAATAGGATATTATGATGTCCAAGAATTAGTCATAAATGCGGAATATTTACAAAAAAAATGGGCGTTAGAAAATAATTTTTCTTATTCTAATGATAACTGGATGTTAGAAATACTTGAAGCGCAAATTGCCCAGTTTAAACCAAACGTATTTTTCGCCCATGACTTTACAATTATAAATTCTGAATTTAGAAAAAAAATTAAAAAAAAGCAACCCTCTATAAAATTAATTCTTAGTTGGGATGGCATAGCTAAAAATAATCCAAAAATTTTTGAAGGGTGCGACTTAATTCTTTCATGCATAAAATTTGTAGCTGACTTTTATGGGAAAGCTGGTTTTAGATCATATTTTTTTCCTCTCTGTTTTGAAAAAAGAATTCTTAATAAAATTAAACAAAGAAAAGCTAAATTTGATGTTTCTTTCTGCGGATCAATAGTCCTAAAAAAAAATTACCATAATTCAAGATTAAATGTATTGGCTGAATTATCAAGAAAATCAAAAATAAATATTTGGGCTTCAAGTATTGAAAATAACTGGCATCTTTATTCAAAAAATCAAATCAAAAGACTCCTAAACAAAAAATTTAAAGAATATTTTAATTTATGGGAAATTGGACGACACAATCGTGGAGAAACTTATGGAATAGAAATGTATCAAATTTTAGCTGATTCAAAAATTACTTTCAATAAACATATAGATTCTGTAAAAACAAATGCAGCTAACTTACGATTATTTGAAGCAACAGGTGTAGGAACTTGTTTGTTAACTGATTGGAAAGATAATTTATCTGATTACTTTGAACCAGATATTGAAATAGTTACTTATAACTCTGTTCCTGAATGCTTAGATAAAATAAAATATTTATTAAACCATGAAGAAGAAAGAAAAAAAATCGCCCTTGCTGGACAAAAAAGGACTTTAGAAAACCATAGCTATGAAAAAAGGATAAAACAATTTTCTGATTATTTGCTTAGTATAATTTAAATTTTTTACATTTTATTTGAAATAAATATGTTTTCCTACTATTTTAAAAAATTATTCAGTTTTATTTATAAATCAATATGTGATCCGAAGTACTTTCTTGGATATTATGAGCTGCATAAAATATCAAAGATTCCACGTTTCAAAAAAGGGCATACTAATTTATTAGGCAATGACCTAATTTTTGCAGATTCAGCATCATTTATAGCCACATATAAAGAAATATTTAAAAAAGAAATTTATAAATTTAAGTCGCGAAGCACTCATCCTTATATTATAGACTGTGGAGCTAATATTGGATTAAGTATTATTTATTTTAAAAAATTATACCCCGAAGCTAAAATTACAGCATTTGAACCGGATAAAACAATATTTGAAATTTTAAAATACAATATCCGTTCATTTAATTTGAATGATGTAGAAATAATTCCCAAGGGATTATCAAATGAAGAAAGCAGGCAAAATTTTTTTTCCGAAGGAGCTGATGGAGGACGGATTGCGTTACCAGAAGACAAAGATAATATAATAGAAATAAAAACGATTCCGTTAATACATTATTTACAAAAGCCGGTGGATATGCTAAAAATTGATATAGAAGGAGCAGAATATGCCGTTATTGAAAACTGTAAAAATTATCTTTATAATGTTAGTCATCTGTTCATTGAGTATCATTCATTTATAAATAAAAGTCAAAATTTAGATGAAATTCTTAAAATCTTGTCAATAAACGGATTCAGATATTATATTGATTATTCTGGCGGTGCCTTATCAAGTCCATTTATCCAGAGAAAAAACAATTTAGGAATGGATCTACAATTAAATATTTTTGCTTATAAAAAATAAACATGCGATAAACTATGGATTACAATTTTTGTACACCTCTTGATAAAAATTATTTATATAGGGGAATAGCCCTTCACACTTCCCTAATAAACCATTGTCCAAACTTTAAGTTATGGATTTTGTGTATGGATGATGTTGCATATAATACACTAAACAAAATGCAGTTAGATAAAGTAGAAATAATTTCTTTAAAAGAGGTTGAAAATGAAGATTTATTATCTATCAAATCTAAAAGAAGAGGTGAAGAATATTGTTGGACTTGTAAACCTGCGCTTCTTTTATATATACTTAAAAATAATAAAGATTTAGATATAATAACATATCTTGATTCAGATACTTTCTTTTTTTCGTCGCCTGAAAAAATCTTTAATAACTTTCTAAATAAATCAATAATTCTGACTCCTCATAGATTTCCACCTGAAAATAAAAATCAAAAACATACAAAAGGGATATATAACGCAGGAATGCTATCGTTTAAAAATAATATTGAAGCTTTAAAATGTCTACAATGGTGGAACAAAAAATGTATAGAATGGTGCTATCACTATTATGAAGCTGGGAAAATGTCCGATCAATTATATTTAAATGACTGGACTGAAAGATTTAGGAATGTATATATTTTAGAACATAAAGGGATTAATTTAGCGCCATGGAATGTTTCTCAATATACTATTATCCAAAAAGATAATAAAATTTTAATAGATGGTATGAATCTTATTTTTTATCATTTCCAGTCCTTAAAAATATATTCAAAACAAAACTTTAAATTAAGTTACGATGCATACGAGTTATCTCCTATCTGTAAAAAATTGATTTATAAACCATATTTAAGCGCATTAGTAAATGCTATTGAACAAATAGAAACAATTGATAAAAGTTTTAATTATGGATTTACTGAAAAACCTGGAATATTCAAGAAATTTAAAAAAACAATAAAAAATATACTAAAAAAATTATGGTCAAAAAGATAAATTTTAAAAATCTCAAACAAAATCTATTATTACTTAAATCTAATTATTTTTTGTTGTTTTTATTAGCGCTTATTAATTTATCAGTTGCATATTTCTATATAAAAACACCATTTATAGCATCAGGCGACGCAGGCTCATATTTAAAAGCTATGCAGTATCTGCAAGGAGTAAAAATGGACTCTATCCCATATAACCGCCTTTTAACAGCCCCTCTTATGCTATATAGTTCAATCATAGCAAGTTTTTTCACTGGGAGCTTATATTCAGGGATGATGGCTGTTAATATTATATTCTATTTTTTAATAATTTATGTATTTTATAAATTAATTTTTGAAATTTATAGAGATAAAAAAGTAGCTTTTTTAGGAACACTATTATTTTGTTCTAATTACTGCTTATATAATTTCGGCGCAACTTACGCTGTTGATATAGGCGGATGGTTTTTCTTTATTCTTGGGTCATTATTTGCTGTTAAATATTTTTATAATACAGATAATAAAAAATTTTATTTCCTATCTATAATATCTGCGATAATAGGAGTTTTATTTAAAGAATACGGAGCATTAGGATTAGTAAGCTTAATTCTATTGATATCAGTTTCTGATTTTCCGCTTAAAAGAAAAATTGATGAGATATTAAAGGCAGGATTATTATTTCTGATAGTTCTTACATTTTTCTATATATTATTTTATTTAAAATTTAATTATTCATATTTTGACTGGTATATTTTTGCTTTTGAAGGCTATATTTCTAATCCAGCGTCTCAGGCTTCTCAATACAGCTTAAAACTATTAATTAAAGTGCTTGGATGGCTTTTCTTTGTTGGATGGCCAATATTTATTTTTGGATTATGGCAAGAAAAAAAATATTTTAATAAAACCAGAGTTAAGGTGCTATCCGCTCTTTTGCCTGCTTCACTCGCATTTCTTGCATGGCCGGCTTTAACGCAAAGAATAGCGTTTATTTTTGTGCCTTGGCTAACGTTAATTTCAGGGTTTGGCTTGTCAAAAATCAAAAATAAATATATTATAGCTATTATAATAGCTTTTTACATAATTGTTAATTACAGCATCACGCCATTTTTAATTAAAATTATCAATTGTCCGTTTTAGTAAAATCAAGGTGTCATCCCGCACTTGATGCGGGATCCAAGAATATAGATCCCGCATCAAGTGCGGGATGACAAAACTAAAAAATCACAATATTATGTCAAAAAACATAAAAAACAGAATAGTTATAACTGGCGGAAGCGGATTTATCGGCACAAGCTTATTAATGGCTCTAAAAAATAATGGAATAGAAAATATAATTGTAATAGATAGACATAAACCAATAATAAATCCATCAAAAACTGTATTAGGCGATTTTGGAAACGCTCGATTATTAAAAAATTCATTACAAGAAGACGATATTGTCATCCATCTAGCATGTTCAACAATACCGACAACATCAGAATCCGATAAAGCTCGAGATGTAAATGAAAACATCATAAAGACTTTACGATTATTAGAAATTTGCGAACAAAAAAAAATAAATAAATTTATCTTTATTTCATCAGGCGGAACAGTATATGGACATCACGGGAAAAAAAAATTAAAAGAAACTGACCAAACTAATCCTATAAACGCGCATGGAATAATGAAACTTGCGATTGAAAAATATATACTTTTATTTAATCATATATATGGATTAAATTATTTAATTTTGCGTCCCAGCAATCCTTACGGCTGGCAGATTGACAGGCAAAAGCAACAAGGCATAATAGATGTTTTTTTGAGAAAGGCCATAAATAATGAAATTTTAGAAGTATGGGGAAACGGAAAAATTGTTAGAGACTATATTTATATAGATGATCTTATAAATTTTATAATTACAGCACTTGAAGCGCCTATAACTAACAAAATTTTTAATGTAGGCACTGGCATGGGCGCGGACATTAACAGTTTACTCCAGATAATCAGTGAAATTACTGGCAAAAAATTAAATGTTCATTACATGGTTAAACGAAATTTTGATGTTCCGTATAATGTTTTAAATATAGAAAAAGCTTATGAATTGATAAACTGGAAACCTGAAATAACTATAGAAAAAGGAATTACTCAAGTATATAAAAATATGGTAAAATAATATTATGAAAAAAATACTACTCTTCCCTATCAAACTACTAATAAAACTGCTTCAGTTAATTCAATCTCTGATAAACAGAGTAATTTTTTATTTAAGCATTTTAAGGACATATTTAGCTCAAAATGAATGCGAAAAATTTAAAGATTGTGTTCTATTAAACAAACTTAAAAAAAATCAGCCACCTGCTTCTGATAGATACATAGAATATCCTTGGATGTTGGAAAATATTGATATAACAGAAGGAAAACTTCTTGATATAGGATCTACAATATGCGAAAAATTAAGCTGTTCTCTTGCTGAATCAATAGAAATTAACTGCCTTAACTTAAATGATGTGAGATTTAAAAATCCAGACATTAAATTTATAAAAGGGGATATACGAAAAACTGATTTCCCAGAAAATCATTTTGACTGTATAACATGCATTTCCACATTAGAACATATTGGAGTAGCTGGCAGATATCACAGCGATAATGATCCAGAAGGAGATTTAAAGGCAATGACGGAGATAAAAAAAATATTAAAATCAGATGGAACATTGCTTATAACAGTGCCTTATGGTATAAAAGATATATTACCTATCAATAAATTATATAACAGCGAAAGGATTGAGCGATTATTTGAAGGATTTGAGATAGAGAAAATTCAGTTTAGAAAATTCAGCCCTATATGGGGCGTATGGCTTAAAGTTAATGAACAAGAAGCGTCAAAAACTGATATGCTAAAAGACAGATGGTATGCGATTTGTCTTATAAAAGCTAAAAATATCTAATATCTTATGACTTTATCAATTATAATACCAGTTTACAATGAAAAAAATACTATTTTAAAACTGCTAAGCCTTGTTGAGCAAGTTGATTTAGGCGAGATAAAAAAAGAAATTATTATTATAGACGACGGTTCAACAGACGGTACGAGAGATATCCTAAAAAATTTAAAAGATAAACACAAAATCATATTCAACGAAAAAAATCAAGGCAAAGGATCTGCTGTTAAAACAGGGTTTCTAAATGCTACTGGAGATATTTTAATCATACAAGATGCTGATTTAGAATATGATCCTAATGAATATATTAATGTTATAAATCCTATTATAAATAATCAGGCGGATGTTGTTTATGGATCAAGGTTCTCTACTCAAAAAGCTAGAAGAGTTTTATATTTTTGGCATTTTCTCGGAAATAAATTGCTTACTACATTTTCTAATATTCTAACAAATTTGAATTTAACTGATATGGAAACTTGCTATAAAGCATTTAATCGAAAAGCAATTGACAAAATAAAGCATAAAATAAAATCAAAAAGATTTGGAATAGAGCCTGAAATAACCGCGCTGGTAGCTAAAAACAATTTAATAATATTTGAAGTAGGAATTTCATATTTCGGTCGAACTTATGAACAAGGAAAAAAAATCGGCTGGAAAGACGGGGTTTCAGCTATTTGGCATATTATAAAATGCAATTTATTTTAAAAATTATATTGATATTAAATTAATATATAGATCCCGCATCAAGTGCCGTGCCTACCCTGCCTACCGGACAGGCAGGCGGGATGACATTAAGATAATACAATGCTTCTTATATGAGAAAACAATCGTTCGCAGAAAACCAAAAATTTTTTTTAGAAAATCTGCTTTTAAGTTTGCGCCTTAGAAAAATAATATTACATTTAAAAAATTTAAATGAATTAGAGAATATCGCGGATTTAGGATGTGGATATTATGGAAAATCATTAAAAAAACTTATAGACACCTTTCCTTCAATTAAAACAACTATTGGTATAGATCTATCAATTAATAAAAATCAAAATAATAAAAAAATAAAGCTTATAAAATCTGATTTAAATAAAAAAATACCAGTCACTGAGAATTCATTTGACGTTGTTATATCAAGCGCTGTACTTGAGCATTTAGAAAATTTTGAGCAATTTATTAGCGAAACACGACGGATACTTAAAAATGGCGGATATCTTATTTTAACTACACCAGCGCCTTTAGCAAAATATGTTTTAGAATTTCTTGCTAAAATAAAATTATTAGATGAATTAGAAATTAAAGACCATAAAAATTATTTTTCAAAAAAAAGCTTGTATTCCTTGCTTAAAGATTGCGAATTCCAACAAATAAAAATTAAATCTTTCCAATTAGGATTAAATAATTTTGCTATTTGTAGAAAATAATTATCTACTATATTATGACACTATTTTTTTTATTGCAAACATTTCTTTTAATTTATATATCCTATTTATCAGGCAGATTAGTCTTAAAAATATTAAAATTCAATCCAGAAACAAATATAAAACGATTTGTATATCCTATTATGCTTGGTTATGGCGTATTAGGAAATTTTGGTTTAATTCTTGCGCTTTTGGGAATATATAAACAATTTTATTTTTATATATTTTTTTTATTGATAGTATTTGCATCTAGAAACATTATTTATAAAAAATTTTTATGGATAACAAATTTATCAGATCGGCTTCGTGATGTGAAAATTATCTTTAAAGATAACCCATTTTTAAAAATCATAATATTGTTATGGAGCGTTTTTTACTTAGCTATCAGTTGTATGCCATCTGTTTTAGGAAGCGACGGGATGGCATATCATTTGCCGTTCGCCATAGATATAATAAATAAATCATCAATTCATTTTCCGATGTTAAACAGTTTAAGTTACGGACATCTCCCGATTTTAACAGAAATATTTTATGGCATCCCCATACTGCTCTTTAATAATCTTGTAAGCTTTAAAATTATACAATTTATAGCTTCAATCTTTCTAATATTACTAATCAGTGATTTTACGAAAAAATATCTACAAAATAAAATATTAAATCTTATTTTAATAATATTAATTTTAGCTAATTTGCCTTTTCAAAAAAATGCTCTGGCTGGAGGATTTATT
>JBHPIX010000013.1:0-25074 GCA_042568285.1 Patescibacteria group bacterium
AGCGCAGATGACACAAATGCATCAAGCGCAGATTATAATTTCATAAAAGTTATGAAAAAAATTAAAATAACAATAATTTCAATCTTATTAATTTTTGCTGTAAAAATTGCAAAAGCGGAAACGCCGACAGTGAAAGTAATACCGCGCGCGGCATGGGGAGCTGATGAAGTTTTAAGATACAAAAATAGCGAGCCAGTTTGGGAAGAAGAATATTCTGGAATTAAAAAAATTATCATTCATCATACTGCAGGTTCTGACGGAACTAAAAATCCTCAAGATACTGTGCAAGCAGTATATAAATGGCATGCGAGAAATTTGAATTGGGGTGATGTAGGATATAATTATTTAATTGATCCTTATGGAAAAATATATGAAGGTCGATATGGCGGTGATGGAGTAATTGGCGCGCATGCTTATGATGATTCAAGAGCTGTTGGATGGAACAGAGGAACAATTGGCATTTCTCTTTTGGGAACTTATGGCGGATGGATAAACGAATCAAAACACGGAGAATATTTAGAAAAACCAAAAATTTATCCTACCAGCAGAGTTAAAAATGAAAGATTAAAAGACGGGCAATGGCAAATCTATCTGGAAGACAGTTTATCTATACAGGCAGAAGATAGTTTGAGCAGTTTAATTGCTGTAAAATCATTAAATTTTGGGTTTGAACCAACTGGTGTAAGTGAATTTCAGGGAAAAAGCATTCCAAATGTGGTAGGGCATAGAGATGTTGACGCTACCACTTGCCCTGGCGATGGATTATATAATAGACTATCTCCTATTAGGCAAAGATCGCAGAAAAAGTATGATGAAATGATCGCTAAAGGCATAAAACAAAAAGCTACTTTAGTAGGAGATAGTGATGTAAAAATTAGTTTAAAAAAAGACGAGGTTAAAGAAGTTGTATTAAAATTCAGAAATGATGGAGATTTGACATGGCATAATTACACTGATGATAAAGTTATTTTAGCTGATGCTGGGGTGAAATCAAAGTTGGCGGTGTTAGATGGGATAAGGCTAGCCTTATCCACGAATGAACACGAATTTGAAAACGAATTAACACGAAAAGGCGATGAAGTTGACTATATGTTGCAGGAGCCGAATGTGAAGCCAGGAGAAGTTGGGACATTTAAAATAACAGTCGCTTATAATAAAGATAAATTAGTTGATGAGAAAAATTTAATTTTAGCTATGCAGGAAAAAGGATGGTTTTCAGGAACTGATATTGTTTTAACAGCAGCAGCAACTGATTTGAATTATAAAGGAGAAATGGAATCGCAGAATTTGCCACCTGCTATTTTTGAGAATTCTAAAGGCGAATCAATTATTAAATTTAAAAATACAGGAACTAAAATATGGTATAGCGAAGAAAATGATGATATTCAAAAAGGTTCTCTTGTTTATTTAAAAATTATAGATAGAGCGTCTAATGGTAAAAGTAATATTTATGATCCATCATGGAAAAGTGAACTTGGAATGATAAAACCAGAAGAGTCAGAGGTGAAATCTGGGGATTCTGCTACTTTTAAATTTAAGTTTAAAGTAAAAACCCCTGAATTTTATAGAACAGAATTTATATTAATGCGCGAATCAGCTGAACTGGAAAATCAGGAAGAAGCAGAAGTGGCTGGTTGCGTGTTTGATGTTTTAACAAGAGTTGATTCTCCTATACAAGCTGAACTCATTGAAGCAGAAGTGCCTACAGCGATGCTTAATATCTGGACATCAAAAGCAAAATTTAAAATAAAAAATACAGGTATTGTTCCATGGGACACTAATTTCGCGTTAAAAGTTATTGAACCAGACGGCTCTGAAAGCCAATTTGAAGATGTTTCATGGGGAAAAAATGGAGTAGCGTCTCATCCGCCAACAAAAATTATGCCTGGGCAAATGGCTATTATGACAGCTAAATTAAAAGCGCCTAAATCTCCTGGTGTTTATCACCCTACATTTAGGTGGGAGTTTAATGGAAAAACAGTTTATATGAGCCATCATGAACAATTAATATATAGTTTGAGAGTTGACGAGAGTTAAACTGAAAATTTTAAATTTTAAATTTCAAAAAAATAACAAATATTAAATTTTAAATAACCAAACGGTATTTGTTTTGTCATCCCGTGCTTGACACGGGATCCAGAAGTTGCTAAATTTAGCTTAACCGACTGGATCCCGCATCAAGCGTGGAATGACAATTTTTTTAATGGAAAGCTATTTTTAATATCAGTGTTAATCTGTTTTATATCCGTGTGCATCTGTGTAAAACAAAAAAATATAAATAAATTATTTGATTAAAATTATTAAATTAAGCAAATTGTATTATTTAGTTTAAATGGAAAGATGGCCGAGTGGTTGAAGGCGCGACTCTCGAAAAGTCGTATCCCGCAAAACGGGATCGTGGGTTCAAATCCCACTCTTTCCGCCCAGAACCAGAGCATAGCTCGGTTCTGGGCTGCGCCGAACCGAACTTCATTCTGGTTCGGGGCGCCCAGGATATTAACCAGAGTATGTTTTAAGTAATATGTTTTTTTATGTCTATGTTTTAAAAAGCAAGAAAAAACTTAATCAATCATATGTTGGCTATACTACTGATTTAAAAGTAAGATATAAACAACATAATAGTGGCAATGTGAAATCTACAAAACTATATTGTCCATGGGAATTGATTTTTTATGAAGCATATAAAAGTAAAAAAGACGCTAAAAGACGTGAAAAATATTTTAAAACTACAAAAGGAAGAAAAGCATTAAAAATAATGCTTAAATATTCGTTAGATTAGGTTTACAGTATCCCATATATTTGCTAAAATAAGAGTATGGAAAGCATATTAAAAAATTCGGCTAAATATATTTTCGTTGATTTTATTGGTGATATTTTTTATTTTCCTTTATGGTGGTATTCAAAAGGAGCGAAAAATGTTTTTTTGTTTTGCTTAAAAAAAAGTAAAGAATTCGGAGAGTATTTAGCTCTTTCTGTTTGGATAAAGAATATTTTTACGCCAATGTATGCGCAACATGACTGGCAGGGAAGAATTATCAGTTTTTTAATGCGAGTAGTTCAAATTATTTTTAGAACTATTATATTTATTATATGGAGCGCGGTTATTTTTATATTATTTATTTTATGGTTGGCTCTTCCTGTATTAGTTGTTTATCAAATATATTTTAGGGTTATATAAGTGTGCGAGCCATTATTGAAATGACCCCCCTGTATCCCCCCTTGTAAAGGGGGGACGCTATAATGATATGATAAAAAAGATTGATTTAAAAAGTGGAAATAAAAAAATTATTGATGTAGCTGTAAAGATTTTAAAAAATGGCGGTGTTATTATTTATCCAACAGATACTGCTTACGGTATGGGATGCGATGCATGTAACCAAAAAGCGGTGGAGAAAATTTTCAAGATTAAAGGCAGAAAAAAAAGTAAATCATTGCCAGTTATTGTTTCTAGCCTTAAAATGGCAGAAAAAATTTTTATTTTAAATGAAAAAGAAAAAGAATTAGCAGTGAAGTATTTAGGGAAATTAAGTTTAGTTTTGAAAGTTAAAAATGATGATATCGCAAAAGGTATTGTCGCAAATGATATGACTGTCGCGGTAAGAGTTCCCAATTTATCATTAGCTAAATCTATATGCGCAAAATTAGGTAGTCCAATAGTTTCAACATCAGCTAATTTTAGCGGATCCGGAGCTTGTTATTCTGTTAATGAAATTAAGAATAGTTTTAAAAATTCAGATAATTTAGAAAAGTCAGTTGATTTAATTATAGATGGAGGAGAGATACCAAAAGTTTCGTCTTCAGCAATAGTAAGAGTCATCGGAGATAATGTAGAAGTTTTGAGGGAAGGGCATGGGATTAATTTCTAATTTTTAATTTTCCGCCTCGGCTCAACACCGAAGTCGAGACGGGCTAATTTCTAATAAAATTACAAATGCCAAAAATACAAAAAAAATAATCTTGAATTAAGAATAGAATGTTATTTATCAACAATTTAATTATACAAATCTATATATGAAAAAAATAAGTAGTCAAAAAGGAGCTATTCTTGTTATGGCAGTCTTAATAATGTCTATGGTTGTTATCATTGGAATTACTATTGGAACAATTGTTTTAAATCAGCTTAAACAAGCTAAGCAGGCGGATTCTTCTATAATAGCTTATTATGCGGCTGATAGCGCTTCTGAATCAGCGCTTTATAAATTAAGAAAACTTGGAATTACACCAACTGTTTTAAACGCCACTGATAACGCGGGAACTTTTGTTGGTAATGGAGCAAGTTGGACAAGAAATATTTCAGGAACACAAAATTATTCCACTTTTTTAGGTGTTAACGAATCTATGATTTTAGATTTATATGATGCTGATTTAAATTGCGGACAAGTACAGTGTATTGATTTTGTTTGGGATGATGTTCTTGATGCTGATGAACCAGATCCTAATTTAGAGTTAACTTTTTATTCCTTAGACACATCAGGAGGAATAGAAGTTCTTCCTAGTAGTGGTAGTCAACAAATATATTATTTTGGCGCTGGGGATGAAAATCCTAACACTGCAAGAAAAACAAATTTACCAAGTAATATCTGTCATACTGTTAGAATAAAAGCGCTTGCTAATGTTGCTCATATAGAAGAGATTAAAACATATAGCGATGTTGCGTGTACTGTTCGTATAGGGATACCATCATATTTAACAATTAACAGCTTAGGGACATATAAGGATTCAAGTCAAAGATTAAATACTCTTGTTTTTAAGAAATCTCCGTTAAGTGGTATATTTGAATACGCTTTATTTTCTGAAGGAGATATTGTGAAGTAACTATATTTATATATATGCATAAAAAAAAAGTTTTACAAAATGGTTTGAAAATTTTAACAGTTCCTATTAAAAATACAAAAACTGCGACTGTTTTAGTGATGGTAAAAATAGGCAGTAAATATGAAATTAAAAAAAATAGCGGTGTATCTCATTTTTTAGAGCATCTTTTTTTTAAAGGCACAAAAAAGAGACCGACAACTTTAGATATTGGGAAAGAGTTTGATCAGATAGGCGGAGAATATAATGCTTTTACTTCGCATGAATATACTGGATTTTACGCAAAGGTTAATAGTACTCATTTGAATATAGCATTAGATGTTATATCTGATATTTTACTGAACTCAAAATTTGACCAAAAGGAAATTGATAAGGAAAAAGGAGTTATTATAGAAGAAATCAATATGTATAATGACGCGCCAATGCAATATGTAGAAACTTTATGGAATAGATGCTTGTATGAAAATCAGCCAGCTGGATGGGATATTTTAGGAACAAAAGATACAGTTACTGGAATTAGCAGAAAAGATATAGTTGATTATTATAAAAAAAATTATACTTCAAAAAATGTCGTTGTTTGCGTAGCAGGCGATGTATTGGGAGGGGCATCAACCTCCCCCCTTACGAAGGGGGGAAGCAGGGGGGTAATTGAAAAATATTTCAAATTTCCATCTTCAGGAACAATTAATAAAAAGCTAAAAGTAAAAATATCTCAAACTAAACCAGAAATTTTATTCCATCATAAAAAAACTGATCAGACACATTTAATGCTAGGAGTTAGAGGATATGATATGTTTAATAAGGATAGATTTGCTTTAAAATTATTGTCTATAATATTAGGATCTGGAATGTCATCTCGTTTGTTCACTGAAATTAGAGAAAAACGAGGATTAGCTTATTATGTTTATACAACAACTGACAATGATACAGATACAGGATATTTAGTAACTGGCGCGGGATTAGATAATTCAAAAGTGGATGAGGCTATTAAAGTTATTTTGGGAGAATATAAAAATATAAAACAATCAGGAGTGTCAGCTGAAGAGTTAAAAAAAGCCAAGGAATATTATAAAGGTAAAACAGTGTTAAGTATGGAATCTTCTGACGCATGGGCTAGTTTTTACACTGCGCAAGAACTTTTAAGAGACAAAACTTTTGAATTAGATGATATATTTGCTAAAATAGATAAAGTATCTTTATCTGACATTAAAAGAGTGGCAAAAGATGTTTTTGTTAATAAAAAATTGAATTTAGCTTTAATTGGACCTGGAAAAGTTTCAGGTTTAAACTTTTAACTTAAAAAAACTATGTCTGAACAAATTAACACACCCTCTCAACAGGGTAGTCAAAAAAATGAAAAAAAATGTTGCTGTAAAGGCAACTGCAAGAAATTTTTTATAATAGCTGTGATTATAGTTATTATTACGTTTTTGTTTATATTTTTTATAGCGAAAGCGCCCACAACTTCGCAGGATATGGGTTTGGGTGATTATACACAGGAAGAATTAAATGAAATGTATCCGCAGATCCAGAATGCGGATGTTGAAACACGGACGAGTCCTGCTAATTAAAATTTTTAAATAGAGCCCTCTATAGAAACCCCTATAGGGGTTTCTAAAATATAATATAAAAAAGCTTATGAAAATGAGCTTTTTTTGTTTTGGATTTTAGGGATGAATGACTGAATACCAAAACTCCTTATTAAATAAATTTTATCTGATTGATTTTATTACTCGTAGTCTTATTTTGAACTTTTGTCTACCAGCTTGGCGAGCAAACTAACATAAGCGATAAATTCCAACGCCATTTCTGGGTCGTCTTTAATAATTTTATGGGCACGCGGGTTTCTCAAACCAGCAACAGCACCTAATAACATCATCATAAATCCTTTTTGTTCATCAACATCCGAGGTGTCCGCTAACTTATTAAATTTTAGAACAGGATTTTTCGGACTAAATACCGCCTCCATAAGTGCGCTTCCGTCCTTATCCTCAACACCGCTTCGCATTCGTACCAATGCGTTAAGTGCTTTGGTTGCGTCCTCAACGGCGCTTGCATAATGGCCGTCCCTGTATAAATTACCAACTGCACGCTCAATTTCGGGGTGCAATTCAAGACCCTCATATGCTTTTAGTGTTTTTCCAGCAGAAGTCAATCCAGCATCTCCTAATTCTTCAAGAAATCCCTTTTTGATTGTTTTCAGATGTGCTTTAGCTGTAGAAATTCCACGACGAAGACCATCTCGAATCTCGTGAATTGGAGTTTGATGCATCATATTTATTGATGCCGTGTCTAATCGCGTAACCTGCCAATGATAGCGATTATATTCAACAGTTCCGGCACCAAAAATCGAAACAAGCAAAACATCCAAGGATTTTTCAAGCGCGTCGATTCTCGCATCACTTCCATCGTTCACTGAATCGACATCAAAACCTTCAAGATCGGCTATTCTCCTTTTAATTTTTGGAATAGCCGCTTTCATTTGTTGATTAGACAAATTTGCTTCTATAAGTTGTGGTTGTTTTGTTTTTGCCATAAATTTTAATTATTTACCGATTACCTTTTGCTCGATTATGTGTCTTGCAAAGCATCTGACAATTCTTTGCCGAAGTAGCACCGCCTTTACTCCAAGCCGCTACATGGTCGGCGTCCATTTCGCCAAAACTCCAAATTTTACTCTTGTTAGCATCATGTCCAACAGCACAAAGTGGACAATTTGATTTGCCTTTAGTTTTAGCTACCTTTGTTTGCGTTGCATACACCGATTTTTTGGTTGCTTCGTCAAAAACACGAATCTCGAGCAATTTCGTATCTACTGAACCACCGAGAATAAACTCAAAGATACCTTTGCGGTTTTTAACATATGGATCAGCGTAGAGCTTGTGTGCCTCTGCCGATACTTTCTTTGGAGCATAAGACTTTTTGTGATACTCCTCGTACAATCGTCCCCATTCAAGTCCACGCATCTCGCTTTCTACATCAATAAAAACACTAGAAACCCAATCAATTACGCTGTTGAAATAGGTTTTTAACTCTTTAATATTTGTATCCTTTCGATGACGGCTCATGTAGTCGTCAATCTTGCCTTTACTTACCCAATCCAGTGCTCGTTCCAAAAAATCTTGGCGATTGACAACGCCTGATATGTACGCGCTCCATTTCTGTGTATTGGCATTTTGACTATTACTAAACTCTTCTTTTGCGAGAGTTACAAATGCTCCAGAATAAATAGCATTGAGCAATTCCTGGTGCTTAAGCGGAACACCTGCAATGTTGATAGTCTTAAACCACTCTTTTATCTGACTTTCGGTGCCTTCACATTCATAAATAAGAAGTTTGGTTTCCAAAATTTTATCTTTCTTGTCTTTTGCCATAGTGCTAAAATATTGCATCCCATTTTCATCTTTGATAGCAAATTTATCAGTAATAAATCGTCCAAGACTGGTGATTCGTTGTTGTCCGTCCAAAACTTCCAGATTATTTTCAGAAACCATATTAAAATAAATCAATCCTATTGGGTACCCCTTAAGGACTGATTCGATGACGGCCATTTCTCTTTTACCGCTGTCAGATGCATAAATATAATTGCGTTGATATTCTGGTTGAATGGTCAATTTGCCAGACAAACCGAACAAACCTTTGCCTTCAAGTTCGTTGTAAACAAACCCTTCGCAAATATCTTTAACAGTAATGTTAGTTTTTAAAATTGTATTCATATTATTTTTTTACTTTTTTATTTTTAATTAAAATACGTGCATATTGTGGTTTACCGTTTATATAAGTACAATCCGTTGCACTTTTTACATTATTCATTAAATGCTCTCGTTCTCCTTTCACATTAGAATTCCCTAATATTTCAAACTGTTGAGGATTATATTTATCAAGAAATGTAATTGGCACACCCATCACACCATCATAATCACTCGGAATAGCATCAGTGTAAGGTACTTCGATTGCATCATAGTTATCATATTTTTTATAGCTATTCTCTTTTTTTAATATCTTTTTATTAAATCTTTTATTATCGGCGATTGTCATAAAAGACAGTGGTTGATGACGGCGCCCATGGTCAAGATTTGTAAGCCACAAACAATTATTGGTGGAAACAATTCTATCTCCGTTTTCATCTATTCGAGCTTCTGATCCGTACAAATCATAGGATTTAGGCACTATAAATCCAGAAATCCATCTTCCCATTCCATTGCCAAGCCATGCCTCATTTTTTTTAATTCTTTTAAAAACTTCTTTATAAGTTAAACAATTAATATTGCCAATAATTAAAAATTTTTTCTTATAATCAAAAAGCTGCTTGACGTATTCTAAAAACAGGCTAAAAGGTGGATTTGTTACCGCAATATCTGATTGTTTTAGAAGATCTATACACTCTTTACTTCGGAAGTCGCCATTTTCCTTTAATGGAACCCATTCATTATTTTTATTTTCCTTTAACTGCTTAGCAACATCCTTTAAATTGAACTCGCCGTCGCCGTCTATGTCGTGCACCTCGTTGATAATGAACTTGTTGGCCGTTACCTTTGGACGGCCTTTTGATTTTGCAAGAGTTTTATCATCACCGAACAACGCCAGTTGGGTATTTGCTACAGGCGAAGGTTTGTAGCTGGTGGTTATAAGCTGTTTCAATCCAAGCCTGTTGAAATTGAGCACGAAATAGCGAAAAAAATTGCTTTCAAATGGATCATCACAATTGCAATACACTACTTTTCCGCGGAATGTATCTTTGTTGTATTCTAAATACGCTTCAATCTCTTTTTGAATGTCGATGTACTGAGTATAAAACTCATCATTTTTTGCTCGTCTAGCATTTTTAAGATTTTTGTTTGCCATATTTTGTTCAATTAGATGACTGTATTGTATCCGTTTTCCCCTTATAATTAAATCGTTTTCGTAGCGGAGCGGAGAAAACACCATATTTCCCCTTTAAATTAAATAAAAAGAAATTTGAAAATTTTTTAAAACAAATGGGCGATAGCCCAAAAAGAAAAGGAATATTTCAGCTAACGTTTAGGAATATCTGAAGTTTTTGTCCCGCCTCATTCTGGAATTAGAAAAAATAGAAAAGGGACAAAAATTTGGGTGAAAAAGTTTTGCATTCATTATTATTCTTAATAAACGCAAAATTTTTGAACCAGATATTCCTTGTTATGCGCTGTTCACAAAAAATTACGTGTAGAATTTAATATTTCCATTTTCATCCTGTTCTATCTTCGCACCGCCTTGACCAACAATTTTAGCATCTCGACCCGCTTCAATAGCACTTTTATCAGTTTTGCTTGAGCTGTTATTACCGAAAGAAAATTGTGTTCCTTTATTACTAGCCATTGTAATAGATTTGGAAGCGTAAATTTGAGTTCCGTCAATACTGATATCTCCATTTTTAGCTAAAAATTGTATAATCTTGTCTGACTTAATATTTGCGTTTTCAATCTTTAAGTGCGAAGATAATTCTTTCTTCAACCCCTCAATTGTTGGTGATTTTTCTTTTCCAAAATAACTCTTGACTTTATCATATACAAAGGATGAGGAAATATTTAATCCTAACGAAATTAATAGTTGTGCTAGTGTCATAGTATTTAATTAATTATTAAAATTTTTTGTGAATTGCTAACATTCGCTGATATCTGACGTTTTGCCACTTTCATTAAAAATAAATTTAGTGTGGTAAAATGTGGCTTTAGCCCTTGCAGATATCAGCTGTTAGATGATGTAAATTTTAAATTACTGTTCTGAAAATTAAATAAGCTAGAAACATTAAAAAAAGAATTATTTGTGAAATCCAATACCAGTGCAATGGTTCACGAAAATTATCTTTCATAAAATTAGCTCTAAAATTAGATCCTTGAATGTTCCCAATAATAGCTGTTCCAATTGTATATACTACTAAACTTGGAATTAAAAAAGATTTTAAATTTTCTGGTAATTCTTTTATGAAAAGTAATAATATCCCTAATATCAATAAGTTTATTATTGTAATAGAGAACCAATTTGGGTTAACTGATTTTTGGATTCCATCTAGATTCATAGTTTAATAATGTTATAATTTAAAATTTATTTCATCTAACAAGTTATATACGAACTTGTTGATTATTTATTTTAGATAAGCTAAAATGTTTATATAAACTTCTAATCATAAATATGTTATGAATAGAAATTATAAATATTTTAGCAAAAATCCAATTTTGGAGATAAAGCAGGAAATAAAATTACGAGGATTATAGCTGAAAAACAGTTAAATCTCATTCATACTATATCACAGAAGTTTTAAAAAATCAAGTAAAAAGAATTAAAAAAATTACAGAAAAATTGACATAAGAAAAAACGTAAGAAAAAATATAACTACTCACTATGATTATTTTAAAATAGCTTAAATTAAGGAATAATAACACCCATGTCCTTACACGTGTCCTTACACATGTCCTTACATAAGCCGATTTGGCGTTTGCCCGCCAATACGGCGCCTGCCCGCCGAATTGGTGGGGGCATGCGAGCGGGCCTTTTGATGTGAACGCTGTTGGTCAAACTGGACAGGGAGTTAGGGTAAGCGATGGGGTTGATTATAGTAATTGGAAGGTTGAATGAAAGAATTACTGGATCCCGCCCGTCTCGACGAGGTCGAGCCGAGGCGGACATCAAGTGCGGGATGACAAATTATTGAATTACTGGATCCCTCGGCAAGCTCCCGCCAATACGGCGGGCAGGCGGGATTACAGTATGAATAAAAGAAAAAAAGCTATACGATTTGTTTTGTTAGTCGCATAGCTTTTTATTTTTACAAAAAAACACATTTTTCCCCCTAAATATAATCTTAAAAAAATTCACTTTCTGGATTGCCTTTGAAAGAAGAATTTTTTTTAATTGCCTTTGTTGGGCAATATTTAACTAGAGATTCAAAAATCTCATAATTTTCATCCTCATCTGGCGTGTCAGCTGGTATATTTATAATACTATACTTTCCATCTCCATTTTGAGTAAAATATTTTGACAGTTCTGATTTGCATCTTCCACAAGCATTACATAATTTTTTTTTAATATAAAAAGGAAAATTTTCGTTTAATCCATTGTTTTGTTTCATTTTTTTACTCCTTAATTTATAAGATGTTATTTATACAGAACAATTATTTTATTAATGTTTAGTTTACTACATATTAATGATTTTGTCCATAGTGTTCCTGCTGGGGAACACGAAAAGCGCGAAATGGGATGTGGGGAACACGAAAAGCGCGAATTGGAACACGAATCAACGCGAAATGGGGGGGAACACGAAAAGCGCGAAGAATAGATAACTAATAACTTTAAACTTAATTTTCCTTTTGGTATTTTTTTAAAAATTATGTTATAATATATTTATGATTTGAATTGTAAGTCTGTCTAAGAATTGTCATTCCGTGCTTGCCCGCCGATTCGGCGAGGCTTGACACGGAATCCAGAATTTTATTTTAATTAACTGGATCCCGCATCAAGTGCGGGATGACAGAAGTGATTTTTCTCAGTTCTTAGACAGTCTGAGCTATATTATGAAGCAATAATATGGGACTGTTGCCAAATACCCTCCAATACGGCGGGCAGGCCTATTTGTCCTAAATTCCCATATTTTGGTCAAATTTTCTAAAATTTTTTTCAGCTTAGCTTAAGCTAAACCTCAAAAATTGTTTAAAAAATTATGCCTCAAAATTTGAAAATTTATGCCGAAAAGAGTATTCGGCAACGGTCCCAGTATAAAAAAATTGCATTTCTTGTTATATGTTTTGTTTTGTTGGCAGGTAGTATAATATGTTTTAAGTCTGTTAATGCAGAGGATGTTTTAGATGCGCCAGAAACAGAGGAAGTGCAGGATTTGAAAAGTCGTATAGATCAGAAAAAAAATGAAATTGACGGGTTAACTACACAGATTGAAAAATATAAAGAAATGATAAAAACTAAAGAGGCTCAAGCGAATACTTTGGAGAGCCAGATTTCTATTTTAGAAAATCAAATTGCTAAAAAAGAATTAGATGTAAAAAAAATACAAGCTGAAATTGATGAGAAAAAATTAGAAATAGAGGAGTCAATAGAATTGATACAAAAAACAGAGAATCAAATTTTATTGCAAAAAGAGAGAATTGCTGATAGTATTAGAGCAATAAATATGCATGATGAGAGAACGACTTTGGAGCTTTTATTAAGCCATAATAAGTTTTCAGAGTTTTTTGACGCATTAACTTATTTAGAAACTTTAGGATCTGAAATAAAAGGAATATATGACAACTTGCTATCCTTGAAATTAACAATAGAAACACAGAAAGAAGAGTTAGAAGAAAAAAAATCTCTTTTAGAAGAAGATAAGAAAAAGTTAGATGATGAACAAGAAAAATTGGAAAATCAGCAGTATAGCAAAGAAATTATATTAGAGCAGACTGTGCAGACAGAGCATGAATTTAGAAACCTTATTTATCAGATTCAGCAGGAACAGGCGCAGAGCGCGCAACAGATTAGAAAATTAGAAGAAGAAGTTAAAGATAAATTGGACGCGGAAAGATTAAAACGTCAACAACAGGGCAGACAGATTGATGATCCAACTAAATTGTCATGGCCACTGCCAAATCAAGGCATTACAGCTTCTTTTCATGATCCAGATTATCCATTTAGAAAATGGATAGGCGAACATTCAGGTATTGATATACGGACATTAAGGAACGGTACGCCTACAAATGGTTTGCCTGTGAAATCCGCGGCTGACGGAATTGTTTTAAAAATTATCCGTGAAGGTAAATTAGCTGGCAACATAGTTTATATTATGCATGATAATGGTATAATGACTGTTTATATGCATTTATCTAGGATAGATCTTAAAGAAGATCAATATATTTCAAGAGGTGAAGTAATTGGATTGTCAGGAGGTATGCCGGGAACAGCTGGCGCAGGTCGTTTATCCACTGGTCCTCACTTGCATTTTGAAGTTAGGCTTAATGGAATTCCTGTTAACCCATTGAGTTATTTGCCATAGGGGAGATTTTAGATTGATGATTTTAGATTGATGATTTAAATACATAAATCTACAATCTTCAATCTAAAATCTAAAATTATTATATGTCTAGAAGAATTTTTTTTGTTATCGCTATATCAGTATTATTTATATTTTTATGGGGTAATTCCCAAATAAGCGGGAATGGAGATGGACAAAATAAGCTCTTTAAAATTGAAAAAGGTCAGGGAGTTAACCAAATTAGTAGCCAGCTAGAAGAAGAGGCAATAATTAAAAACGGATTTATGTTTAAATTATGTGTCTGGATAAAGAAAAAGGAGGCTAAATTGCAAGCTGGAGAGTATGTTCTTAATTCAGGCATGGATATTATGGAGATATTAGAAATTTTGACTGATGGTAAGGTTTTAAGTCAAGAAAGGGAAATAAAAATTATTGAAGGTTGGAATAGTAGGGAGATAGGCGCATATTTAGATAAAGAAAAAATTTTACATTCAGAGGATTTCTTAAAAGTTGTTAATAATAATGAGGAGTTTAAGAAGAAATGGGAATTTGATTTTTTAAATGACATTCCTGCTAGTAAAAGTTTAGAAGGATTTTTGTTTCCTGATACATATAGAATCTATAAAAATTCTGAGGCAGAAGATATTGTAGCTAAAATGTTAAGCAATTTTGATCAAAAATTAAATTCTGAAATGAGAGAATCTATTAAGCAATCTAGTAAATCTATTTATGAAATTCTTACTATGTCCAGTATTATTCAAAAAGAAGTTTCTGAAATTGGCGATATGAAAATAGTTTCTGATATTTTTTGGAGGAGGATTAAGAGTAATATAGCTCTTCAATCATGCGCTACGATAGCTTATATACTTGGAGTTAATAAAAAACAGTATAGTTATGAAGATACAAGAATTGATTCTCCATATAATACTTATTTGCATTTAGGATTGCCGCCTTGGCCTATTTGTAATCCGGGTATAGATGCTATAGAAGCGGCTATTTATCCCCAGTCAAATAAATATTGGTTCTTTTTGTCTAAAGAAAATGGTGAAACAGTCTTTTCAAAAAGTTTAGACGAACATAATCTTAATAAAGCAAAGTATCTGTAGTAGCTGGTCAAGATGAAGCTGTGTTGTTTAGTTCCCCCCTCTGTGAGGGGGGACAGGGGGATTTTTTAAATATATTAGCTTGTATATGAATCCCCCTGACCCCCTTTTGAAAAGGGGGAACTAATATCTAAAATTAATTTACAATCTGGTTATGACAAGAATATTACAAAAATTAGATGAAAGTAAATATGTTAAGAAACTAGGGAATCATCCTGTATTTAAAAAATATCCAAGTTTAAGACAAATGTTTAAGTTTGCGATAATTGGAATAATTAATACATCAGTTGATTTTACAATATATATTTTTTTGACAAGAGGTTTTGGTTTTTGGATGGACCATTATTTATGGGCTAATTTTATCTCATTTATGATAAGTATTTCTATTACTTTTGATTTAGTTCGTGAATGGATTTTTAAATTGCCTGGTTTGCCAGATGCTGAGATGGAAGCGAATAATATAAAATTGCCGAAAGAAATAGAAAAAAAAATACATATCCAATATTTTAAATTTTTATTAGTTAGTTTTATTGGTTTTTTAGCGCATCAAATCGGATTATATTCTTTTGTGGAATTTTTATATATTCATGATATTTTAACTAAAGCATTTATGGCTGTAGTTGTATGGATATTGAGGTTTAATGTCCATAGATTTTGGACATTTAAAGACGAATTAAAAAATAATATAATAATAAAAAAATATGACGACTAAACCTAATTTTAAACAAAAAACTATAATAGTGATTGGAGGAGCAGGATTTATTGGCTCGCATCTTTGCGCTAAATTAGTCAAAAATAATTTCGTAATTTGTGTAGATGATTTATCAGGAGGTTCGGAAAAAAATATTGATCATCTATTAAGTTTGCCTAATTTTAGTTTTATAAAACATAACCTTAATAAAGAATTAAATTTGGAAGATAGGGTGGAATTAAAAGAATTAGATTTAAAATTTCAGGGTATACAGGAAATATATCATTTGGCTGCCTTAATGTCTCCTAAAAAATTTAATGATACAAAATTAGAAATAATTAATAATAATATTAATGTAACACAAAATGCTTTAAAATTAGCAGTTAAATATAACGGGAAATTACTTTTTAGCTCTTCATCAGTTGTATATGGTAATAGGCCTGACAATAAAACTTTTTTTCAAGAAGATTATTTTGGTTATGTTGATCCTATTGGAAAGAGATGCTGTTATGACGAAGGCAAGAGATGTGCTGAGAGTATAGTCTCTGTGTATAAAGAAAAATATAAATTAGATATCAAAATAGCTCGTATTTTTAGAACATACGGGACTAAGATGTCTTTGAATGATGGGCATATGATCCCAGATTTTGTTTTAAATGCTTTAAATGGTAAAGATTTAGTAATTTATGGTAATAATAATTTTAGAACTTCTTTATGTTATGTTACTGATATAATTGATGGAATTATTGAATTTATGAATTTAGAAAAAGATGTAGGACCTGTAAATTTTGGGAGTGATCAGGATTATAAATTAGAGGATATAGCAAATAAAATTATAGAAATAGCAAAACAAATATCTCCTTCTGCAGAGAAGTCAAAAATTGTTTATGAAGATGCATTAGAGTTTATGATACCGTTAGGGCTTCCTTCTATTGCGAAAGCAAAAGAGCATTTGAGATGGTTGCCAATAGTAACTTTAGATACTGGATTAAAAAGTATGATAGATTATGTGATGGCGAATAAAAACGCAATGGATTTTAGATTGGAGATCTAAAATCTAAAATTCGTCAATCCCCGTCTCGATGAGCTTGTCTCGTCTTGATCGTTCCGAGGCGGAGTCAAGCCGAGGCGGATAAAATCAAAAATGACAGACACCCACGCCCATCTAAATTTTAATATATTTAAAGATGATTCAGATAAGATTATAAAAAAATGTCTGGATAGAAATATCCAGATTATTAATATTGGATCTCAATATGAAACATCTTCTCGCGCCGTTGAAATGGCTAATAAATATGAAAAAGGAGTTTATGCGACTATTGGATTACATCCTATTCATTTAAGCAGGACAGAAGTTGACGAAGAAGAGATTTTTTTCAAGAGCAGGGAAGAGAAGTTTGATAAGGAAAAATATAAGAGGTTACTTGGCGATAGCAGAAAGAATTTTTCTAAAAGAATCCCCCTGACCCCCCTTAAAAAGGGGGGAACTATAAGAAGTAAGTCAGTTAGTGCCCCCCTCTGTGAGGGGGGACAGGGGGATTATCCCCGTGTAAAAGGGGAGGGTAAAGCAAAAGTAGTTGCAATAGGCGAAATTGGATTAGATTATTTCCATATTCCAAAAGAGATGGATGTTCAAGAAATAAAAAAAATCCAAAAACAAGGATTTATTGAACAATTAGATTTTGCGCGAGATTCTGATTTGTCTGTAATTTTACATTGTCGCGGAGCAAAAGATAATCCGCTCGGAGCTTATGGAGAAATGATTGATATTTTGGGTACGGGAGCCCAACCCCCCCTTAATCCCCCCCTTGGTAAGGGGGGGAGCGAGAGAAATACTGGAGTTATCCATTGTTTTGGAGCAAATTTAGAAATCGCCCGTCAATTTTTAGATTTAGGATTTTATATCGGATTCACTGGAATTATAACTTTTAAAAATGTTTCTAATGATTTATTAGAAACAGTAAAAAAAATTCCATTAGATAGAATTTTAGGAGAAACTGATTGTCCATATCTTTCTCCAGCTCCTAATCGCGGAGAGAGGTGTATCCCTCAATATGTTGAATTTACTTTAAGGAAAATTGCGGAGATAAAGGGGATTAGTTTTGAGGAAGTTGAAAAACAGACTGATCAGAATGCCGGAAAGCTGTTTGGTTTATTTTGATTTCGCGTCTATTTTTTCTACCAAAATAGCAAGCAGATTTTTTACCGCGTTTTGCGCGCCATCAGCATCTTCGCTGTTAATAAATTTTTCCCATTCAGCTAAAATATTAGCATCTCCTAAATCTCTAACTCCGTTCTCTAATTTTAATCTCGTTTCAAAGTCAACTTCTTGCTCTGCCTGCAAAACTTTTTCTATAAAAAGTTTTGTAAAATCCAAAATATTTTGGTTGTTTTGTTGTTTTCTGACTATATTTCTTCACCCCTTTCCGCCAATCATAAAACACTCATTAGATGGAGTAGCGCGAATAGAAAAAACTTATCCACAGCATCGGATTATAATGTTATAATTATACCAAATTTTGATAAATGTGTAAACAATTTTTTTCCCTTGGGGTTGACAAAATTTTTTGGTGTGTTATACTATTAAATAGATATCAGCTTGGGGAACCACATTTAAGGAACTCCTAAAAGAAGCAGTCCTAAGATTTTCTTAGGATTGTTTTTTATTTGTGATTTGATATAATATATTTGCGGAGACATTTGGAGAGTATTGCTGCACGGTTGCAGTCCTAAGCTGATATCTTAAGGATTCCTTACCAGAATGTGGTTCAACTCCACTGCTCTCCGCACTAAAAGCCATCTCATTTGAGGTGGTTTTTTGGTTTTCTCAAAAATAATTTCCGTATTTTTTAATTTGACAATTAGTATTTTGTTTTGATATAATTATCATTATTATAGATAATTTTTTACTGTAAGCTTGTAAGCAGTAATAACTTATGAAAAAAATAAATTTGTTGATTAGTATTGGAATTGTTGTGTTAGCAGTGTTTAATATTAATTGGTATCTAAACAAAAAACCCGTCTCGCACTCGTTCGTCTCGCTTTCGTCAAGCCGAAACGGAGCGATCCGAGGCGGACAAAATAATTCAGCAATGGATTTTTTAAATTTGGAAAATGAAAATAAGTTATCTGAATCTGAAAAAAACAATATCGTGGATAATGAACAATCAGAAAAGAATGAAATGAGAGAAAAAATTTCAATTAAAATAGCAGATGGATGGGATGAGAGAATCCCACCAGAAAGAATTGTTGCGATTATTGTCAATGTAAATGAGGAAATTAAAGAAGATGCGGCAAAGGAAATAGGATTTAGTAGTTATTATGCTGTTAATTATGATGTCTTGCATGGAGAAAATATTGAAGAACATATTAAATATGAAAAAGCTGGATTATTAAATGTAGCTCCTAATATTGATTTTATTGAAGAGGAAAAAACAGAGATTAATGGCAGGGAAGCATATATTATGGAGGCGGAATTTAGCGATAATAAATTGGAGTATAAAGTTTTTATAGCCCTTTTTAGAGGAGATAATAATGATGTTTGGGCTGTTTCATTTAATTCTACAAAGCAGTATGGAGAAGAATACAGGGAATTGGCAATAGAAGTTTTTAATAGTTTTATTGTAAAATAGATGCCCGAGCGTTTTACTATAAGTTTCTCTTTGTAACTAATTTTATGCATAAAAAAAATATATTTTCTAAATTGTTTTCTTTCTTTCTTGTTTTATTATTCTGTTTTTTTACTATAGCAATTCCTGTTAAAGCCGCGAATCAAGAAGTTAATGTTTATTCAGATAAAGAAATTAATCTTTATTTTTTTTGGGCGAATGGATGTCCTCATTGCAAAGAAGAAAAGAAATTTTTAGAAAAAATTAAAGAAAAATATGATGATAATATAAATATTTTAAGCTTTGAAGTAACTTCTAATCGCGCAAATATAAAATTATTTAAAGAAGTAGGGAAAAAATTAGACGCGAATGTTTCAAGTATTCCTTTTACTGTAATTGGCGAAAAATATATTGTCGGTTGGCATAATGAAGCAAGTTCAGGAATATTTTTGGAATCTATAATTAAGGATGCATTAGAGCATAATTGTTCTGATGTTGTAATGAATTTAATAGACGAAAAAGATATTGTTGAAGCTAACAATGAAGTTTGCGCAGTTTCAATAGAAGATAAGAAAAAAACAGGATTGCCTGAAAAAATAAGGTTGCCGTTGTTTGGCGATATAGAAATTAAAAATTTTTCTTTGCCATTTTTAACTATTGTCGTCGGAGCTTTAGATGGATTTAATCCATGCGCGATGTGGGTGCTGTTATTCCTGATAACTTTATTGCTTGGCATGAAAGACAAAAAGCGAATGTGGATTTTGGGAACTGTTTTTATTTCTGTCTCAGCTTTTGTATATTTTTTGTTCATGAGCGCTTGGCTTAATTTGTTTTTGTTTCTCGGATTTATTTTTTGGGTAAGGATTATGATTGCCATTGTGGCATTATTTAGCGGTGGATATTATCTTAAAGATTATTTTACTAATAAAGCGGGAGTTTGCAAAGTTACGGGTAATGAGAAAAGAAAGAAAATTTTTGATCGTTTGAAAGATATAACTCATAAAAAGCAATTTTTGTTCGCATTGGCAGGAATTATTGTTTTAGCATTTGCTGTGAATTTAGTGGAATTGATTTGTTCCGCTGGATTGCCTGCGGTATATACTCAAATTTTATCATTAAGCGATTTAGCCAGATGGCAATATTATTTGTATTTATTATTATATATAGTAGTTTTTATGTTAGATGATTTGGTTGTGTTTTTTATGGCAATGATAACATTGCGGACAATAGGAGTTAGCGGTAAATATAGTCGCATTTCTCGTTTAGTTGGAGGGATTATAATGGTAATTATAGGTATTTTAATGCTATTTCAGCCAGGTTGGCTTATGTTTGGGTAATTAATCTTGACATATTTGATAATTGTGTATATAATACCAGTAGAATAATAAATAAGAGATTATTTTATGGGTCAACATAATACTGGTTCTGATGATGAAAACATAAAAAAAAGTAAAGAATACTTAGAAATGACAGGAGTTATAGTAGAATTGCTTCCTTCAATTTCTTTTAAGGTAAAATTAGAAAATGGACAAGAAATTTTAGGACATTTATCAGGCAAAATGAGAATGCATAAAATTAAATTATTGCCTGGTGATAAGGTGAAAGTGCAAATCACTCCGTATGATTTGACGAAAGGTAGAATTACATATCGGTATTAAGTTAGAATTTTTTGATTTCATTAAGTTTCTCCTACTTAGAAGGAGAAATTTTAGTGATAAAAAATTTTAGATTTCAGATTGTCGATTTAAGATTTTTGAATAAAGAAGATAAATCTCAATCTAAAATCTAAAATTTAGAATCTAAAATGAAAGTACGAGCTTCAGTAAAAAAAATTTGTCGCAACTGTAAAATTGTTAGACGTAAAAGACGGGTAAGAGTTCTTTGTGATAACCCAAAACATAAACAGAGACAGGGGTAATGGGACAAATTTCAAAATCCAAATTTCAAATTTCAAAAAAAAAATTAATATAATTTTAAATATTTAAAAATGCGGTAATTTGTTATTCAGTTCCGCCAGCTGGCGGATGACACGGAATCCAGATAGATCCCGCATCAAGTGCGGGATGACAATAAGAGGATAACGTAGTATTTTGAAATTAAATATTAGATATTTGAAAATTGATTAGAAATTAGAACTTGAAAATTAACTTATGATTATACGAATTTCAGGGGCAACATTGCCTCAAGATAAAAGAGCAGAGATAGGTTTAACATATATTTATGGAGTCGGTCGTTCTACGAGTCGAAAGATTTTAGATGTGGCAGGAATTGATATAAATAAGAGAATTAAAGATTTTTCAGAAGATGAAGGCAGAAAAATAAAGGAAGTTATAGAAAAAAATTATAAAATAGAAGGAGATTTGCGTAGAATGGTTGTAATGAATATTAAACGGTTAAAGGAAATAAGCTCTTATAGAGGTAGCAGACATATAAAAAGATTGCCAACTAGAGGACAGCGAACAAAAACTAATTCTAGAACAATAAGAGGAAATGTTAGAAGAACAATTGGAAGCGGAAGAAGGTCAGTAGCGCAGAAAACCTAATAGATCCTAACGTATTGTGTGAATTAATACAAATATGATAGAATTGAGAAGATTTGGATTATACAAAATTACGTTTTAACGCGGAACAGTCGCGGATGGCAACGCGGATATACGCGGATAATAAATGATAAATTATGAATGATGATAAAAATAAAATAAAACAAACTGAACAAAATAATAATGGAGAACCAATGGAATTAACTGAAAAAAATAAGAAAGAAGAGTCAATAGAACCAACTGGACAAAACAAAAAGGAAGAAGCAATAGATCAAGCTGATCAAAATAAAACAGTAGGCGAGACAAGTAAGTCTGCGCAGGCTGAAATTTCAGCGAATCCATCTAAAGAGGAAAAAGAAAAGGTTCAAGACGGCACTGATATTTTTGATGATGTAGAATCTTTGTCTTTGAATGGAGAGAAATCAGAAGAAAAAGATGGTACTTCAGAAGATATCTCTAAGAAAACATCTCTAGATGAGACAATGCCTACAAGTAAAGGTAATAAAGGTAAAAAAGTTAAAAAAGAAAAAAAGGGTAAAAAAGCTAAGAAGAAAAAAAAGAAAAAAGAAATAAAAAGGATTCCTATTGGAAAAGCTTATATACAGGCAACTTATAATAATACAATAGTTACATTAGCTGATTTGAATGGAAATGTTATTTGTTCTAGCAGCGCTGGCAGATTAGGGTTTAAAGGAGCTAAAAAAGCTACTCCGTATGCTGCAAGTATTATTGTAAAAGATGTAATAGTAAGGAGTAAAGAATGTGGATTACAAAGTGTTTCTGTTTTTGTAAAGGGTGTAGGCTCTGGCAGAGAGTCTGCTGTGAGAGCTTTAAACGCCAATGGTTTAAATATAATATGTATAAAAGATGTTACGCCAATTCCTCATAATGGATGTAGACCTAAAAAACCTAGAAGGATTTAAAAAAAATTAGAGACTGTCTGAAAATTTGTCATTGTTATTCTGATAGAAGTAGAAAATCCGTTGTCATTTCGACCGAAGTGGAGAAATCCCTTGATTTAAAAAAGGGATCTCTCGGCAAGCTCGGGATGACAATATAGATATGTTAAATAATGCTAGATGTAAAAAATGTAGAAGAGAGGGAAAGAAGCTTTTTTTGAAAGGCGATCGTTGTAATGGCAACAGTTGCGCTATTTTGAAAAGAAATTATCCGCCAGGAATTCATGGAAATAAAAAATATAAGAAATTAACAGAATATGGCATGCAGTTAAGAGAAAAACAGCAAGCAAAGTCTATTTATGGAATTAATGAAAAACAGTTTGAAAATTATTTTAATAATGCTATAAAAAAGAAAGGTGATACTGGAAATCAAATTTTAGGATTATTAGAAAGAAGGCTGGATAATGTTATATATAGAATTGGACTTGCTAAATCAAGAAGCTCAGCAAGACAATTTGTTGGTCATAATTTTTTTATGTTAAATGATAAAAAAGCAAGCATACCTTCAATGCAGGTGAAAGTTAATGATATTATTAAGTTAAAAAAGATAAATAAAAAAAACATAAATGAGTTAGTTAAGAAAATAGATTTAAGTAAATTGCCTTCTTGGGCTAGCTTTGATATACAAACATCTAAGATTAAGATCACAGGAGATCCAACAGTTGGAGAGGTTAGCCCGCAATTTGATTTAAAAGCCATTGTTGAATATTATTCAAGATAAATATAATAAATTATTATTACATTCAAATGACAAATTTTAAAACAATGCGTCATTTTAACTATTAATTATGAATATAGTATTGCCAACAAAAAAAGAATTAAAACTTGATAAAAAAGATAATAATATAGGTATATTGACTATTGAGCCATGTTACCCTGGTTATGGCGCAACTATAGGAAATGCTTTAAGAAGAGTATTATTATCTTCATTAGAGGGCGCTGCTGTTACAGCAGTTAATATTAAGGGCGTTTCTCATGAATTTTCAACAATTCCTCATATAAAGGAAGATGTTTTAGAAATTATATTACGGTTGAAAAAATTACGGTTGAAGACTTTTTCAGATGAGCCTGTAAAACTTTTATTGAATGTTAAAGGTGAAAAAGAAGTTAAAGCATCAGATATCACTAAAAATAGTAATGTAGAAATTATAAATTCTGATTTAAAGATAGCTACATTAACAAGTAGAAATGCTGAATTGAGTGTAGAATTAACAATAGATAAAGGATTAGGATATGAAAGTGTTGAACAAAAAGAAGAAAAAGCTAAACAAAATGAAGTTACAATTGGAATAGGTGATATATTAGTTGATTCTGTTTATAGTCCTATAATTAATGTTAGTGTTCATATAGAAAATGTTCGTGTCGGGCAAATGACTAATTATGAAAAATTAATATTAAGCATTGAAACAGACGGAACAATTGATGTTAATAGCGCTGTAGAAAAATCAGCAAAAATTTTAATAGAGCATTTTCAATTATTAATTCTAAAGAATCCTGAAAAAGAAAAAAAGGAAGATATAGATGAAGAAAACAAGAAAGTAAAAAAAGGAGAAAAGAAGGCAAAAAAGGAAAAGAAAGATAAAAAAGCAGAATAATTTTTCGTTATTCTTGTAAATCCGTGTAAAAATAATTAATATGAACCATAATAAGAAAGGTAAAACTTTAGATAGATGTAAAGAAGAGAGAGAAATGTTATTGCGTAATTTAGTGACGCAAATGGTTTTGCGCGAGAAAATTAAAACCACAAAAGCGAAAGCAAAAGCTATGAAGCCTATTATTGAAAAAATCATCACAAAAGGTAAAACAGATAATTTAGATTGTTATAGAAAAATTGTAGAATACGTTACTATTAAGAAAGCGGCAGGAAAAATAGTGAAAGAGTTATCTCCAAAATATAAGGAAAGAAAAGGAGGTTATACAAGAATTATTAAGCTTGGAAATAGAAAAGGCGATGGAGCCGAAATGGCTCAGATAGAATTTGTTTAACACTTTCAAATATAAAATAATTTTATATGTCATCCCGCACTTGATGTCCGCTTCGGCTCGAATCGAGACGAGCGGGATCTATCCTCTGGATTCCGCGTCAAGCACGGAATGACATAATGGAATTAATAGTACGCAATTTTAAGTAGTGAGTAAATGTATGAAAATGAAAAAAATAGATAGACAAACACATAAAATAGACGCAGAAAATAAAATTTCTGGCAGATTAGCAACTGAGATTGCTATTTTATTGATGGGTAAAAATAAAGCAAGTTATAGACCAAATCTGGATGCAGGAGAATTTGTTGAAGTAAATAATGCAGATAAATTAAAGTTTACTGGTAATAAAATGGATCAAAAGAAATATTACCATTATTCAGGTTATCAAGGAGGGCTTA
>JBHPIX010000014.1:0-21050 GCA_042568285.1 Patescibacteria group bacterium
ATTAAGAAAAAAGCATTATTAATAATCTTTTTAATTTCTATAATTCTATTTTTTAAAGGTATCTCATGGATGAATGATAAAAATATAAAAGAAGAGAGTCAAATTATATATAATCAAACACTTACTGAAATTAACAAAAAAATGGATTCTTTAGAAGCTAGCTTAATATATGGAGACATAGAAAAAGCTGAAAAAATAACAAAAGAAATAGATATTTTAATGAAAACAGGCATATCGCAAGAAGATGAACAATCAGCTCAAAAATATAATGAATTAAAAACTAATTTAGCAGACTATAATAAAAAAATAAATAAAATTACAGAAATTTCTAATCCAAAACAATTAGATGCTACTTTAAATAAATCTGCAAAATCAGAAAAAATTGTTTTAGATGACAATAATTTAATATCGTTTGACTTTTCTAATAATATAATTTATAAATTTGATTTTACTAAAAAATCATCTGAACAATGGGATGTTTATGAAAATAATAAAACTATATTATCAAAATTTTCATTTTTTTCTAAAATGAAAGATGAGAATGAGCTATTAGGTTACTCAAAAGAAGAAAATAAAATCCATAAGTTTAATATAAAAAATAAAACTATACTAGAAATAAAAAAGGGATTACTTAGTGGAGAAACAGCTGACGTAAAATATTACGCGGACAATGTATATATTTTAGACACAAAAAATAATCAAATCTATGTTTATAGAAATGCAGGAAGGCAACAGTGGACTAAAGAAGCTAATATTGAATTAACAAACGGTATTAGTATGGCTATAGATGGAAATATTTTTGTATTGAAAGAAGATGGTAAAATTTTAAAATTCTTTAAAGGTAAAAAAGAAAATTTTAGTTTGCAAGATATAAATCCTACAATTTCAGCGCCCACAAAAATTTATACTAATGCCGATTATAAATATTTATACATTTTAGATCAGCCAAATAGACGAATACTTATTTTTGAGAAAGAATGTTCTGATTCAAAATGTAATTTAATCGCTCAATATACTTCCCCGCAATTTAATGAGTTGCAAGATTTCACAGTTGACGAAAAGAATAATTTAATGTATGTTTTAAATAATGGGACGATTTATAAAATCAATTTAACAGTACCTTAAAAAAGGAGAGGTAAAATGAATAATTTTTTAATTTTTATTAGGCATGTAAATAAAGTTTACGCAGTGAATTCTCCTAAAGAATTTGAAAAAAAGTATGGGAGAAAAGGATATATACCTGATGAACATATATTAAAATCTAACAAGAATAATTCCACTCAAAACGGTAGAAACCAATATTTTGGCGCTAAATCCTTAAAATTCATACAACCATAAATGTTCTTTGCGCGAGGTAAAAAATGAAAAAAGAAACAAAAAAAAAGATATCGAAAATTGTTAAAAGAGTTCTTATGATAATTTTTTTTCCTTTCTTCCTTTGTTATCGTTTTGTAAGCTTTATACAAGACACAGAAAAATTTGATTTTTAACAATTTTTTACACAACTAAAACCCCTTAATCATTTACTTAATTTGATTAAGGGGTTATTTTTTTAATACAAAATCTTTTTTTATATCATGGAGATACTTTTCTTAATTTTTTTATAACATTAACTAATTTATTTATAGAAGAATTAATTTCTTTAGCAGTATTATATTTTCCCAATGTAATTCTAATACTTGATTCAGCAAGACGATGAGATATTCCCATTGCCATAAGAACATGAGAGGGCTCTGTAGAACCGCTTGAACATGCAGAACCAGTTGACACAGCTATACCTTCCATATCAAGCATTATCATAACGCTTTCACCATCTACATCTTTAAAACTTAAATTTATATTTGATGGGATTCTATTATCCAAACTGCCATTTATATGAATATCAGGAAGTTTTTTAGTAACTTCTTTTATTATTTTATCTCGCAATCCCGCTATTTTTTTATTTTCAGCAGATGCCGGTTTTGAAATAATTTCAATTGCTTTCCCTAATCCAACTATCGCCGGAGTGTTATATGTTCCAGCTCTTAAACCATTTTCTTGATGCCCCCCATAATTTATTGGCAACAACTTAATATTCTTTGAAACATATAATCCTCCAACACCTTTTGGTCCATATATTTTATGACCAGACAATGAAAGCATATCAACATGCAGATATTTCACATTACAATTACAGTAATTAATTGCCTGCGTCGCATCTGTGTGGAATACCAAACGCGGATTAGACGCAGATACACGGATAGATTTATTATACTTTTTAACCATCTTTCCAATCTCTCTAATTGGTTGAATTATTCCTGTTTCATTGTTCACATACATTATACTAATTAAAACTGTATTTTTCTTTATTGCTTTTTTAACATTTTCTACATCTACTAATCCATCTTTATTTACATCTACATAAGTTACTTCTATTCCTTGCTTTTCCAGAGCTTTACAAACCTCCAAAACAGACGGATGTTCTATTTGAGATGTTATGATATGGGATTTTCCACATAGCCCTCTCACATACCCCTGTATAGCCAAATTATTACTTTCAGTCGCGCCGCTTGTAAAAATAATTTCATTTACATTACAATTTAAAAAATCAGCTAATTGATTTTTAGCTTTATTAACAGCCTTCATCGTATCCTGTCCAAAACTATGTTGCGATGAAGAATTACCATATTTATCTTGCAAATACGGCATCATTGCCTTAAATACGCGCGGATCAGTCGGAGTTGTCGCCGCATTATCAAGATATATTTTTTTGTTTTGTATTTTATACATAATAAGTATTGTCATCCCGCACTTGATGCGGGATCCAGAATTAACACACCCCTGTCCCCTCTTGTAGAGGGGAACTATGGGACTAAATTATAATTTTCTATATTCACATATATTTGAATAATCACATTTCCCACACCAAAAACCTGAATTATGAGCAAAATCACTTTGTTTTATCTTTTCAATTCTTTCTAAAATTTTCTTTTCTACTTTTTCTAAATCAGAATCTGAACCTATAAAAGATACTGATTTATTGCTTTCTAAATAATAAAAAGTTAATTTTTCTGGTTTTATATTAAAACATTGCATTGCGGCCAATTGATAAATAAAGAGTTGTTCTTTATCTGCAAACTTTAAATCCTTTTCAGTTTTAGTTCCCCCAGTTTTATAGTCTACTATTTCTACGCAATTTTGTCCAGCTTCTGTTTTTAATAAATCAACTCTATCAATCATTCCTTTTAATGTATATTTTCCTATACGGAGATTAAATCCTTGCTCTAAATGTATAGCATTAGGCCAATTATCCTTATGTAATTCATAAAATTCCTTTAAAGCTAATTTTCCTTCTTTCTTTTTTTTCTCTCGCTCTTCTTCGTTATCATACCATTCATCAATCCAACATTCTTCATAAATATGAAGTAAATCTTCCACAGTTGGCAAATCATTATTTTCTTTATTCTCAGATATATCTCCTCCAAATAATCCAGATTGTTCCCTACTTTTTCTCTCATTCATTAAAGCAAAAAATCTCTGTAAAGTAGAATGCATTGTTTTTCCAAAACTAAACATACTTTTACCTACTATAGGTATTCTTAAAATATGAGCAAATTTATATTGCAACGGACATTTCTCAAACGCAGCAAGCTGTGTATAGCTGAATTTTGATGGAAGTGTATAAATAGCATCGGTGGTTGCCTTTTCAATAACGATATCTGATTCTTTTTGCATCTTATATGTTTCACTATAAGCTGGAGTTTTGTTTTGATATTTGTCATTTGATATTTTAGATTTGTTTTGATCCGCCGATTTGGCGGATGAAATTTGAAATTTTTCCCCCGATTCCCCATACCCCATCTCTATCAAAAATCGTGAGACCTTCTTCTTTCTCGTTCCTCCATAATCTTCAGCTGTAGAAAAAAACAATCCCTGCTTTGCTCTTGTCATAGCAACATAAAACAATCTTCTTTCTTCCTCTAAATGTATATCTCCTTCAGTCAAAATTTCTTTTACTAAAGCATCCGGGATTTGAATGGGTTCTTTACGGCAAATAGTAGGGAATTTTTTATCAACTAAATTAACTATAAATACATAAGGGAATTCCAATCCTTTAGCGCTGTGTATAGTCATAATTCTTACCATATCAGGACCTACATCAAGATCAATGCTTAACGAACCCTCATCGCCAGCTTCTATCTCCATCTCAATCTGATCCATAAATAATTTTAATTTTGGATCATTTTCTGAATCTTCAAAATCTTTTATTTTTTTATAAAATTTTCCTAGAAATTTTATTGATCTTCTATTTTTCTTATTTTCATTATTAACCAAATATTTTAAATATCCAGAATCATTTAAAAATGCTGTTAAAACCTCACTTGTTTTTTTCTCCAAAGCTATTTTTGAATGTTTTTCAATTAAATTTATTAAATTAGTTATTGTTTTAATAGTATTTTCAGATAATCCAAGCGCTACTGAATCATTTTTAGCAACGGTATAAAGCGATTTACCACTTTTAAATGAAGCATAATTAAGTTTTGAAAAATCATCATAAGAAATTCGCCACATTGAAATATTAAAAATTCTATATAATGCGGATGTTTCATGATAATCATCTAATAACTTTAAATATGCCAGTATGTCTAAAATTATAGGTTTATTATATAAACCTCTCAAAGAATAAAATTGATATGGTATGCCAGCTTGATCTAAACTATTTATAAAAGGTTTTGCTGTATCATTCGCGCGAACAAGTATAGCAAAATCAGACCAGCTAATTTGCTCTTTACACACCCCTGTCCCCTCTGAAATAGGGGAACTAATAGAACTTTCTTGAGCCGTATTCCCCTCTTGAGAGGGGTTAGGGGTGTGTTTCTCATGTATCTCCAGAATCTTCCCAATAACAGCATCAACTTCATCTTCTAAAGTTTCACAATGTAAATGTTCAATTATAGCTTTTCCAGATTCATTAGACTTTAATTTTTTATTTATACTTTCATAATCCTTTAAATCAATCCCCTTCTCTTTCGCCCGCTTTTTTATTATATCATCTTGATTTAACTGATATTCTAAACGATTTGGATTATTTTGTTGTATAAAATTATAAGACAAATCTAAAATATCTTGTTTAGACCTATAATTCTCTATTAAAACCACTTCTTCGCATTCAGGATAATCTTTAGCGAACTGCAAAACATTATTTACAGAACTACCTCTAAACAAATAAATTGACTGATCATCATCTGCGACACAAGTAATATTATTTTTTGGAGCAGAAAGCATTTTTATCAGTTCATATTGCGCCCAATTTGTATCCTGAAATTCATCTACTAAAATATACTTAAATTTCTCTCTCAAAATCTTTAGGATATTAGGACGTTCTTTGAACAATTTTAGTGTACACTGAATTAAATCGCCAAAATCCATTGCGTCATTTTCCAAAAGTATCTGCTGATATACATGATACGCATTTGATACCTCTTCTAATTTTTTAAGATCCAGGGGGTCAATCTCATCTTCTACTTTATAGACTTTTGGGCAGGCACGGGGACCTGCCCCTACTTTCGCCCCGCTCTCCGCATTATCCTGATTGAGACGCATTGATTCAACATATTCCAAATATTCTTCAGTTCCAATTCCTTCATCTTTACATCTTGAAAAATGTTTTATTAAAGCATGTATAAATTTTGTCGGATTTCCAAAAGGACGATAATAATCAAGATTAAATCTATCAAAATTCTTTTTAACCAACATCCATTGAGCTGTTGTGTTTAATAATTTATAATTATTAGTAAGTCCAATTTCTAAAGCATAATCTCTTAATATCCTATCGCAAAAAGAATGAAATGTTGATATCCATAAATCAAAATGTCCATAAGGCAATAACTGATCTACTCTCTCTTCCATTTCTTCAGCCGCTTTATCAGTGAAGGTTAATGCTAAAATTTCATCTGAATTTGCTTTTTTTTGTTCTATTAGCCAAGCTATTCGCTTACTAATAACTGTAGTCTTCCCTGTTCCTGCCCCTGCCACAATTAAAAGAGGCCCACTCTCATGGGTTGCCGCTTTTTTTTGTTCTGCGTTTAGGTTGTCTAGCAGGTTTTGCATATTATTTTATCCATTCTTTTGTAATCCACTTTTTCTCTATTGCTTCTACTAAATCAATATTTAATAAATTCGCATTAACAATAACCATTCCGATAATATCAGCTAATTCCTTTGCTCTATTTTTTTTAGATTCCTTAAAAGTTAAATTTTTTTCTGGACGACATTTTTTTTTATGAATTAAAATTGCTTGGGCTAATTCTCCGACTTCTTCATATAATTTGCTTAAAGCAAAATCATCATCCATTTTAAGATTATATCTTTGTAAATAATCTTTTGATGTATTAATTATTTCTTTTTCTAAATCTTTAAATTCCATATATAGTGGTATTATACACTTGTCATCTCGAAAATCGTAGCAACGATTATGTCCGCTTCGGCTTGCCGTAGACGAGACGAGCGGGATCCAGAATTGGACGATTATTATGTTGTTTAAAAAGTTCTGTTAAATCCGTAATTAAAATCGTTTAATCCTGGATTCCCGCCTCCGCGGGAATGACAAAAACAAAATTCAGTGATGAGACTCATCCGTGATCAGTGAAAATCCGTTCTCAATCCGTGTTAATCCGTATCCCTAATAACAATATTCACCAACTTCCCCTTTACAAAAATAACTTTAACAACATCCTTCCCTTTAACCCATTCTTTTATCTTTTCCCTTTCCAGCGAGATTTTTTTCGCGTCTTCTTCTGAGATATCAGCGGAAACTTCTACTTTATCGCGAAGTTTGCCATTGATTTGGATTACTAAATTAATTGTATCGTCTTTTACTAGAGCAGAATCGTAGGATGGCCATTCAAGATTTTTGATTTTTGATTTTCGATTTTCGATTTTTTTACACTCGTCAATTTGTATTATCTCCAAAAGCTCCTCGCACAGATGCGGCGCAAACGGCGATAATATGAGAAGTAATAATTTATAATCTTCCAGCGCAATTTCTTTTTCTTTTTCCATTTCATTAACTAAAATCATCATTGCGCTTATCGCTGTATTAAATTTAAAATTTTCAATATCTTCCGTAACTTTTTTAACAGTCTTATGAACCAATGATTCTAATGACACAGATTTAGGCAATTCGTGAATTGCCCCTACAATTTTATCTGCGGGCGCAAAATTTTGCGCCCCTACAATTTTATTTTGCAAATTCCAAACTCTATCCAAAAATCTTCTAACCCCCTTTAACCCATCTGTGCTCCAAGGAATTGCTTCTCCATAAGGTCCCATAAACATTTCATAAACTCTCAAAGTATCAGCGCCAAACTGTTTTATAACATCATCAGGGTTTATAACATTATCCAATGACTTGCTCATTTTTTTTCCATCTTCAGCTAATACCATTCCATGAGACACTCGTTTTGCATAAGGTTCAGATGTAGGAATAACTCCAATATCATATAAAAATTTATTCCAAAATCTTGAATACAGTAAATGTAAAGTAGTATGCTCCATTCCTCCGTTATATAAATCAACTGGCATCCAATATTTTAATTTTTTAGGGTCAGCTAATGCTTTACCATTCTGCGAATCAATATATCTTAAAAAGTACCAACTTGACCCCGCCCAATTCGGCATAGTGTCTGTTTCCCTTTTTGCTGGTCCATTGCACTTTGGACAAGTGGTATTAACCCAATCTTTAATATTCGCTAAAGGAGATTCTCCTGTATCTGTTGGCTCGTAATTTCTAACATCAGGAAGTTCTAACGGAAGCTGATCTTCAGGCAAAGGAACAATTCCGCACTTCTTACAATGCACTACAGGAATTGGCTCTCCCCAATAATGTTGTCTTGAAAAAACCCAATCACGCAATTTATACTGAACTTTCTTTTCTCCTACTTTTTTCTTTTCTAACCATTTTATAATTTTTTCTTTTGCTTGATTTGTTTTTAATCCATCTAAAAAATCCGAATTAATATTTATTCCTTCACTAATAAAACATTTATTGGATATTTCACTATTTTTTTGATATAATAAATTTGGTGCAGATGAGCCGGTGGCATGGTGCTGATCACGGATTGTCACCTGATGATTAGAGGGTTCGAGTCCCTCCATCGGCTCTGCGCCTTTAGACTTGACAAATTCTTTATTATCATATATACTATTTATATAGTGACAATTCGTGATCTTGCGCCGGGGACAAGAATCTTCTCGGTCACCAAAAGCCTCTTCGTTTGAAGGGGTTTTTGTATTATTGGCTAAAACCACTTCTTTTATCTCCAACCCATACTTTTTAGCAAATTCTAAATCCCGTTCATCATGCGCTGGAACAGCCATAATAGCGCCTGTTCCATAGCCAGAAAGCACATAATCAGCCACAAAAATTGGTATTTCTTCATTATTTACAGGGTTGACAGCCATCAAACCCTCTAATTTAACACCTGTTTTTTCTTTTGCCAAATCCGTTCTCTCCAAATCACTTTTCTTTTGAGATTGTTCTATATATCTTTTAACTTCATCTATATTGGAAATTGAAGATTCAAAATTTGCAATTAAAGAATGTTCAGGGCATACAACCATATAAGTGCAACCAAACAATGTATCAGGTCGTGTAGTAAAAACTTCTAAATAATCTATTTTATTATTTGAATTTTGGATTTTAAAATTTATTTCGAATTTCGAATTTCGAATTTCGAATTTAACTGTCGCTCCCTCCGATTTACCTATCCAATTAACCTGTTGTGTTTTTATTTTATCTAAATAATCAACTGTATCCAAATCGTCAATCAACCTTTCCGCGTATTTTGTAATCGCAAGCATCCATTGTTCCTTTTGTCTTTTTTCAGTTTGGGCTCCGCACCTTTCACACTTGCCATCAACTACTTCCTCATTAGCCAATCCAATTTTACAAGATGGACACCAATTAATTGCGATATTATCTTTATACGCTAAACCATTTTCTAACAACTTTAAAAAAATCCATTGCGTCCATTTATAATAATCTGGATCTGTTGTATTGATTTCTCTATTCCAATCAAAAGAAATTCCAATACTTTTAATTTGTTTTTTGAATGTACCTATATTTTGTTCAGTGGCAATTTTTGGATGTATTTTATTCTTTATAGCGTAATTTTCAGTTGGCAGACCAAAAGCGTCCCAGCCAACTGGATACAAAACATTTTTATTCTGCATTCTTAATTTCCTTGCAATAACATCTAACGCTGTATAAGATCTTACATGTCCTACATGCAAACCTGCGCCTGATGGATAAGGAAATTCTAGTAAAATATATTTTTTTTCTTTATCAGAAAAATCATCTGCTTCAAATAAATGTTTATCCTCCCATTTTTTCTGCCATTTTGGCTCTATTTCTTTTGGATTGTAATTTTCCATATACTTATTCTATTGTCATCCCGCAAATCGTAACAACGATTATGCGGGATCTATTCTGGATTCCGCATTAAGCCCGCCGAATCGGCGAGGCAAGTGTGGGATGACAGAAACAAACTATAAATAATAATCTAAAATCTTCAATACATTCGTGTTCCAATTCGCGTCAATTCGTGTGTTCCAGCAGGAACTAAAATCAGAATACCCCTTTTATCGCCTTTATAGCAGTTGGGATAAATGGAAGTAAAATTTTTGCTACTTTAATAAGTTTTGGAGCTATAACAGAAGCCTTCAAAGGAGCTTCTATCCATGCTCCAACAGAATATTTACTTAAAATATATAAACTTAATCCTAAAACTAAAGCTCCTTGTACTAATCCGAGAACTGCGCCAGCAAGTTTATTTATACTTTTTAAAAACGGTATAATAGCTATTATATCAAATAATTTATCTAATAAAGAAAAAATAAGCGCTATTAATCTGTTCACCAATATAAATAATAATATAAATACAATAACATTAACTGCATTATGCGAAAATCCAGTTATACTGCTAATCCAGCCTGCTATTGATAAAAAATAATGTCCTGCCACCCATGAACCGAATATAACGCCTACTAAAGCGCCAAATGTATGAATTAAACCAAAAAATAAGCCAAAAGTAAGAAAACTGGATAATAAAATAATTAAAATTATGTCAAAAAATGATAACATACTGCTGAAAATAAAAAATTTAAAAAAGTTAGTGCCCCCTTTTATAAAGGGGGACAGGTCTGCGCGCCTGCCTGCCGGTAGGCATGGCCGTGTTGGCGTGGGGATTCTTTTTTATCAACAATCCCCCTCGCCTCGCTGGTGCTTTAGCGAAGCGGGCTATCCCCCCTCATAGAGGGGGGAACTAAATCCAAAAGTCCTGCAAATTCATAGTTTTATATTACCACAAACACCACCAAAAATCAATAAAAAAAGCCTTTATGATTTTTATAATATATATTATTATATCTTCATACAGGCTTTATAATTGACTATACTGTTAATTAAAAAGAGCTATTAAAAATTATTCGAAAGTTTTATCTGGTCAAAATGCTTAAATCTGTTATTTTTTCTGTTTTATAGAAAATTTTTCAAAATCAGTTAAAGGCTCTCTTTTTTCTCTTAAATCTTCAGTGGTATTAGGAAGCCCCTGATAATTCTCAATTTTATCAGGATCTCCATACCTCTTCATACTACGTAAATTTTTAACTACATCTCCGTCTTTTTTCATGATATTTTCTCCTGTTTTCTATGCCCATTTTGAATAATCAAAATAGGCATAATAATTATTAATAGTGGCATCATAATCCAGTAGAATTCCTGTAACCCAACAATTAAACCAATATATGCCATTAGACACTGTTTTAACTTCATTCCACTAATATTCATGTTCTTTCTCCCCTTTTAAAATGATTTTCTAACTCATTTAACATATCTTGCATTTCTTTGCAATCTTTCTTGAATTCCTTGCGAAATCTTCTATTATTAAACATAGATATCTTAAAATTCTCATATTTTTTGGCAGCATAATCGCAAGCTTGAAAAAAATTTTTGAACATAGTAGCATCAGAACCCTGCATATTAAAAAGCTCTCTTCTTAATATTTCTCCGGCGTCTCTGTTAAAATCATGAACATGAAACCGAAATACTGCCTTATCATGTAGCTTCATTTTTTTAAAATAATGTGCTTCAAAGACTACCCAAATTATAATAAATAAAACAACTAAATAACAAAAAACTGTCATGCTTTAACTCCTTTCTTTTATTTTATTGTAAAATGTGCGATACTTTCTTGGGGGTATCCTTCCGATATTAGTTCCCCCTTTTTAAATCTGTTATTTTTTCTGTTTTATAGAAAATTTTTCAAAATCAGTTAAAGGCTCTCTTTTTTCTCTTAAATCTTCAGTGGTATTAGGAAGCCCCTGATAATTCTCAATTTTATCAGGATCTCCATACCTCTTCATACTACGTAAATTTTTAACTACATCTCCGTCTTTTTTCATGATATTTTCTCCTGTTTTCTATGCCCATTTTGAATAATCAAAATAGGCATAATAATTATTAATAGTGGCATCATAATCCAGTAGAATTCCTGTAACCCAACAATTAAACCAATATATGCCATTAGACACTGTTTTAACTTCATTCCACTAATATTCATGTTCTTTCTCCCCTTTTAAAATGATTTTCTAACTCATTTAACATATCTTGCATTTCTTTGCAATCTTTCTTGAATTCCTTGCGAAATCTTCTATTATTAAACATAGATATCTTAAAATTCTCATATTTTTTGGCAGCATAATCGCAAGCTTGAAAAAAATTTTTGAACATAGTAGCATCAGAACCCTGCATATTAAAAAGCTCTCTTCTTAATATTTCTCCGGCGTCTCTGTTAAAATCATGAACATGAAACCGAAATACTGCCTTATCATGTAGCTTCATTTTTTTAAAATAATGTGCTTCAAAGACTACCCAAATTATAATAAATAAAACAACTAAATAACAAAAAACTGTCATGCTTTAACTCCTTTCTTTTATTTTATTGTAAAATGTGCGATACTTTCTTGGGGGTATCCTTCCGATATTAGTTCCCCCTTTTCAAAAGGGGGATAGGGGAATTCTCTCCATTTACATCCCCCTGTCCCCCCCTCACAGAGGGAGGAACTACCAGACACACCTTATTTTAATATTTGATATTTGATATTTTTTTAAAATTTACCTGCCCGCTGATTTGGCGGGACATTTGTCATTTGAAATTTGCCCCTCCTATATTCTCGGAAAAAGCCCATCTGCCTTTTTAAATTCCTTAAATTCCACACTCCCCCATTTGCGAGCTTCTTCTAATGTTTTTCCAGATTCAGTGTCGGCAATGTTTAAAATATCAAATATTTTATCTGCTGTTTCAGGCATAAACGGCTTTAGCATCCACGCAATATGGCGAATCGCTTCAGATACAGCTAATAATATTCCGCCTGCTTTTTCATTATCACCATTTTTAATCATTTCCCACGGTTTTGTCTCAGCAATATACCCGTCGCATTCTTTAATCAATTTATTCACCACAGCCAGCGCCTCATTTAATAACATATTATCCATTTTCTCAATATATTCTTCCCAATACCCCCCTTTAATTCCCCCCTTATTAAGGGGGGAAGCGCCAAACTGATTCTTCAATTTTAATATCATTGTAATTGTTCTAGAAACTAAATTCCCAATGCCATTTGCTAAATCCGCATTATAGCGAATTTCAAATTTTTCAATGGAAAAATCCCCATCCTTCATAGTAGGGATTTCAGCTAATAAATAGTATCTCAAAGCATCTACTCCATATTTATTTGCTATTTCAAAAGGATCAATTACATTACCTAAAGATTTGCTCATTTTTTGTCCATCACAACCGATAAAACCGTGAATTAAAACTTGTTTTGACGGTTTAATACCAGCTGACATCAACATAGCTTGCCACATAGATGTTTGTTGCCTTAAATTATCTTTTCCAGCCACCTGAAAAGCTGGCCACCATTTATTAAATTTATCCATATCATCAGGCCATCCAATAGCTGAAATATAATTAACTAACGCGTCAAACCAAACATACATTATATGGTCAGGATCATCTGGGACTTCTACCCCCCAAGGCATTTTACTCTTTAATCTTGAAATGCTAAAATCCTGCAAACCATTCTCTGTAAAACTTTTAATCTCATTCATCTTCTCTTTTGGCAAAACAAAATCACTATTTTTATTATATAATTCTAATAATTTATCTTGATATTTAGAAAATTTAAAAAAATAATTCTCTTCCTCTATAAGTTCTATTTCTTTATTAGGATGTAATGGACATTTACCATCTTCTAATTCAGAATCTGTTTTTTCAAGTTCGCATCCAACACAATATTTAACTTTATAATTCTTTTTATATATATCGCCATTATTAAAACAGCGACGCCAAAATTCTTGCGCCGCTTTTATATGATGCTCGTCATTAGTACGTATAAAATTAGTATAGCTAATATTCAAATTTTTCGCTAACTTTTCAAATCTTGCCGCATACTTATCGCAAAATTCCCTTGTATCTATATCTTCCTCCTCCGCTGTTTTAAAAATCTTTTGCCCATGTTCATCAGTTCCTATATTAAAAAACACTTCTTCACCATTTATTTTTTTATATCTTGCGATTACATCCGCTTGAATAAATTCTAACGCATGCCCTAAATGAGGATCAGCATTTACATACGGAAGAGTTGTTGTGATATAAAAATTATCTTGCATAATGAAATCCTTATAAAAATAGTTCCCCCTTTTCAAAAGGGGGACAGGCCTGCGCGCCGATTTGGCGTGGGGATTCTTTTTTAAAACATCCCCCTACCCCCCATCATAGAGGGGGGAACTAAGCTCCTAAATGCGGAATCACAACACGCATTTTCCAACTGAAATTATTCTAAAAATCTTCCGCCTTTTTCATCAAATTATCAACAATACTTTTATTAACTACATATACGGTATTATCTTCTTCCCTTTTTATATAATACTTATCCTCGCCATCTAATTTACCGCCAACTAATAAATTCCTCTTACTGCCGTCTTCTAGCTCTAATCTGACTACTATTGGCGATATAGCAAATCCAGCATCCTTTAATGTTTTTTCATATTCTACATCTACAGCTTTTAATTTTGCCAATGTATTTAAAAATGTTTCTACTTTAGATTTATCCGCTTCCTTAATATAAGGAGCGTTAATTTGCCATTTATCATCAATTTTATCCATTAAAACATTATTATTTACATCTCTATATTTTAATGCCGCTTTATTAACCTGTTCAGCTTCAAAATTATAAATAGTTAAATTTCTCCAATCTTCTTTTTTAAAATAATATCCGACATATCCTTTTGATAAATAAACTATATCTTCATTTGCAAAACGGACATAATTACTATCATAATCAGGCCCTGGCTTGCCAACATAAAAATTTGCCTTCTCTTCACCTTGACAATATATTTTAACATTTACTCCTTTTTCTTCATCAACTTCAAAAATTTTTATTTTCTCTTTATTCTCAGATGCAACTATATATTTATTAAACTTTAATGATTCTTCTATTATACTTGCTACAGCTTCTTGATCCGCAATAAAGCTATGATCAGATATTACTTTCCATATATTATCTTGTTTTTCAATAATTGATGTTTTACCATCACTAATAATTTCTATTTTATCTATTTCTTCTTTAACTACATCTATAACTATTCTCTGTTCATCTCCTGAATTTATATTATTTTGGAGAGATTTATCCTTAATAAAATAAGATACTAATAATAATACTAAAAATATCGCTAATAAAACGTATGTACTATTCAATTTCCCGCTATTAGAACCAGCTTTGTCAGTTTCTAACATTTCAGGATTAAAAAGCTGATCATTATGATTAACATTTTCATTAATAGGCGCCTCATGTTCTAAAACTTCATTTTTATTTTCTTCTTCTACTTTTATTTCTTGTTCTATAGAAGTGTCTGATGTCTGAACATCTTTAATACTCGGCTCATTATTATCAACATTATCTTGCTCGTCCCCCTGTTTTTCATTAATACCAAAATCACCTTGTGTCCCCTCATTATTATCTTCTATTATTTTTTTATCTTCTTCCATACAACATTCATAATCTCAATCTATAAACCCATCCGTTTAGATGCTAGTTTATAGGTTCGGATTATACCTTATAAATCTATCAAAAAAATTATGCTGTGAGATTTTGTTAAATATCCGTGTAAATCCGTCTTAAATTCGTGTGAATCAGTGTAAAAATCATCTTAATATATAAAACTTCTATCTTTAAATAAACTTAATAAATAAAAAATAATATATGTCAGTTATTAGATTTGATCAGAAAATTTTGTTTTTTTTCTTAAGAAATACCTAATTAGTCCTGCTAAAAGAACAATTAAAGTCATTCCAAAAATATTAAAAAATTTAATGCTTTTTTTAACTGGCGCGGATATTTCTTTAATTGGTCTATCGCTTACTCCTTTTGATCTAATCTGAATTAATGCTTCATCTAAAGTCAAAGAATCAACTGCATTTTGGAAAAAAAGTATATTTGAACGGAATCTATTTAAAAAATTATCCGTAATAAAATCAGAATCTCCAACTAAAATAATTCTAGCAGATGAAGTTTCAGAAATAAATTCTGGCTCTTCTGTCTGTATTTGTTCATCTGCATTCTCAACACTAGAATTAGCAGGTTTATCTTTATCATTAAAATAACTAGTGAATTTGCCTGAAACAAAAACAGCTAAATTATGCGATTTCTGTTCACCCTGCTCAAATTGTTGCTGAGGGCTTAAATTTTTAGGCTCTTGTTGCGCCCATGAACCATCTGTTGTATTAACTAATATAATTCCTGTTTTATCCAACATTTTATCTTCAACTAAATCAACTGAACTAACCCATGGAAAAACAAGTGATTCTAATTGTCCAACTATTACACTATCCTCATTAAATCCTGTTTTAACAATTTTAGGCCAAAATGGATATGAAGTGAAAAATTGAGTATATCCGCTAGAAAATGAAGCCATTTCGCAACTTGGATCTAAAATAAAATTACTATTTAATTTAATTCCATAATGCGCAAACATTAAATCAAGCCCTGTATTATTTTGTGTTGCCTGAAGCATATCTCCTACATTAACATTTTCCTGTAAAACTAATAAACTTTTTCCTCTCATCAAAAACTGATCAATCGCGTATTTTTCTCTATCTGTAAATTCTTCTTTAGCGCCTGCTATAATCAATGTATCTACATTATTAGGAATTAAATTGCCATTTGTAGTATCAACTGTTGTAACAGTATATAATGTTTTTAAATATTGATCAGCAATTCGTAACTGCGTATCTTTGTCTAATTCATTATGTCCCTTTAAAAAAGCAACGGTTAAATCTTCATCTAACATTACTTTTTTTATTGTTGAAGTTAAATCATATTCTAAATTTTTAGTATCTTCAATAACTGGAATGACCTCTTTTTTATCACCATAAATAATTGCCATTCCAAGATACCCAGTGCTAACTTCATATTTATCTTTTTCTAAATTAGAAAATTGTAATTCTGGTATGCCTAAATTTCTAGCCTCTGTCTTAGCTTCTTCATCATCTTTTGGATCAACATAAGAAACTTGAATTTTATTTTTAGAATAATTAGAATACTCATCTAAAATATCTCTTACGTCTTGCTTTAAACTTACTAAATTTGGAGGAACATCTTTTGAAAAAAATACTTTAACATTAACAATATCATCTAAATTTTTTAATACTATTTTAGAAACATCAGAAACGGTATAATCTTTATTTTGTGTAATATCAAATCTTAAAAAAATATTTGATGAAATATAATTTAATAAAAATAAAATACCTACCATGATAGCAATGGCATAAACTACATTTATTCCTTGTTTTGTTTTTCTTTTAATTTCCATATTTTTTCGTGTAAATTCGTGTTCAAATTCGTGTAAATTCGTGTAAAAATAATATTAAAGCACAAAATTTTATCAATTATATAAACATACCTTATCAAAAATATAATTCTATCAATTACCGCCAGTTCCTACTCTCAACACTTTTAGTATTGAGGTATAAAAATATAAATATAAAACTTAAATAATATATAATATTACGAGAATCAAGTATCCCCTTGCCAATATTATTAAAATGATAGCCAACACTTAAAAACTGAAATAATGGCACAACCGAGCTGTTCATTTTCTGTAAAACAAAATCAGCTCCTATTATAAATACTCCAAAACAGGAAACAATACCTATTAAAAAAGCAATAATTTGATTTTTAGTCAATGAAGAAATAAAAAGACCTAAAGATATATAAGCGCCACCCATTAAAATAGCCCCTATATACCCGCCGATAACAACTCCCCAATCCATATTCCCAATTCTAGAAACTGTAAAAGGAAGTGTTATTGAAAGAAGTAAAGTAAAAGATAAAAAGACTATTGCAGAAAGGAATTTACCGGTAACGACTTCCCAATCTTCAACAGGTAGAGTCAATAAAAGCTCAATTGTTCCTGATTTTTTTTCTTCTGCCCAAACCCTCATAGTTATCGCTGGAGCTAAAAATAAAAATATCCATGGCAATATAAGAAAATAACTTCTCATATTCGCCTGTCCAACTAAATAAAAATTTTGGAAAAATAGCCAATTAGAAATAATTAAAAATACTGCGACAAAAATATAAGCTATTGGAGAATTAAAATAGCCTGATAATTCTTTTTTAAAGATAGTTATTATGTTTTTCATAATTATTTATTCTGTTCTTGTTTATGTCATTCCGCGCTTGCCTCGCCGATTCGGCGGGCTTGACGCGGAATCCAGTAGTAGATCCCGCATCAAGTGCGGGATGACAATTCTATTATAATTTTTTATATCTATTCAACAGTCAATTCCCTAAACACATCTTCTAAACTTACTGCTTCGCGATTCATTTCTAATAATGACCAATTATTTTTTACAATGGTCATAAATACATATTCTCTAATATCAGCTTCTCCATCAACTGTTATTTGGTATCCAAAAATATTTTCATCTTCCTTATCTTGTTTTTTTACATCTTCAACATTTTCCATTAACTTCAATTTTTCCATTATTTCAGCATAAGGTCCTTTAATTTTAACATATAAAATTTCTTTTCTGTTAGCCTTTGAAATTAGCTCATTAGTTGTTCCTTTTGCTACTATTTTTCCATTATTGATGATGACAACTCTATCGCAAGTAGCGCTCACTTCCTGTAAAATATGCGTGCTTAAAATAACTGTTTGATTTTCTCCTATTTTTTTGATTAAATTTCTTATTTCAACTATTTGATTAGGATCCAATCCGCTTGTTGGCTCATCTAAAACCAAAATTTCTGGTTCATTTATCATTGCTTGGGCTAATCCTACTCTCTGGCGAAATCCCTTTGATAGTTCTCCAATCGGTTGACGGATAACTCTTTTTAATCCGCACAAATCACTTATTTTTCTTATTTTATCAACTATTTGATTATTTCTTAATCCTTTCATTTCAGCTATAAATTTCAAATATTCAAAAACTTTCATTTCTTCATATAACGGAACTGTTTCAGGTAAATATCCCATTAATTTTCGTATTTCCAAAGAATTATCTAAAATATTTAGATTCTGCACTTTTATATTTCCAGAAGTTGGGGCAATCAATCCAGTTAAAATTCTCATTGTTGTTGTTTTTCCAGCTCCGTTAGGACCTAAAAAACCTAGAACTTCTCCTTTTTTAATTTCAAAAGAAATATTGTCCAGCGCTAAATTTTCTCCAAATTTTTTTGTTAAATTTTCTACTTTTATCATATACTTATCAAATATATAAAAAATGCTACTTTAGTATCCCTCCTAAGTAGTTTTAAAAAATTATTCATTCACTGTTATATTATAATGTATTTAGAAATAAATGCAAGCCTTACTTATCCACATAGTTATCCACAGCCACATCTTAATTTGATAATTTAAGATATTTTCCAGTTAAACTCTTTTTAATTTTAATTATATCTTTAGGCTCTCCTTGCGCAACTAAATATCCGCCTTTATCACCTCCCTCAGGCCCTAAATCAATCACCCAATCAGAAGATTTTATTACATCCAAATTATGCTCAATAACTAAAACTGTATTACCTTGATCAACTAATTTATTAAGTAAAAATAAAAGTCTGTTTATATCATCAAAATGCAACCCAGTTGTAGGCTCATCTAAAATGTATAAAGTCTTGCCTGTTGATTTTTTAGATAATTCAGCCGCTAATTTAATCCTTTGAGCCTCCCCGCCAGAAAGAGTGGTAGCTGGCTGACCTAACTTAACATATCCCAAACCAACATCAGTTAATGTTTTCAATTTATTGTAAATTATATGATGTTCATTAAAATTCTTTTTAGCCCGTTTTTTCAAATCAACTAATGGATTATGATCCTCAAAAAATAACATTGCTTCTTGAACTGTCATATCTAAAATATCAGCAATATTTTTATTATGCCAATGCACTTCTAAAGATTCAGAACAATATCTTTTTCCATTACATTCCTCGCATTCCACATAAAGATCCTGTAAAAGTGGCATTTGAATTTTAATCATACCATCCCCAGCACAAGCTTCGCATCTTCCTTCCTTAACATTAAAACTAAAATTTCCTACTTTATAACCTCTCATCTGGGATTCTGGAAGCTTATAATATAAATCTCTAATATATGTAAACAAACCAGTATATGTAGCTGGATTACTTCGAGGAGTTCTTCCAATTGGCGATTGATCAATATTAATAACTTTATTCAAATGCTCAACACCTTCAATCTTAGAAAATTTACCAGGATCATCTTTAGCTCTATAAAACTTTTTCATTAAAAATTTTCCTAATATATCAATGATCAAAGTTGATTTCCCTGATCCTGAAACACCTGTAACTGAAATTAGCTCTCCTAAAGGTATTTTTACATCAATATTTTTCAAATTAAACTCCTCAGCTCCCTTAATTGCCAAAATTTTTCCATTCCCTTTTCTTGGATTTACTGACACAGTATTTTTTAGATTCCCAGATAAATATTTTCCAGTAAGAGATTCCTTATTATTTATTATATCTTTTGGTGTTCCTTTAGCAATAATTTCTCCGCCATACTCACCAGCGCCTTTACCAACATCAATGACATAATCACCAGCTAAAATTGTATCTCTGTCATGTTCAACCACAATAATAGAATTCCCTTGATCTCTTAATTCTTTAAGAGTATGAATTAACCGTCCAGTATCCCTTGGATGAAGCCCTATTGATGGTTCATCTAAAACATAAATTATTCCTACTAATAAAGAGCTTATCTGTGTTGCTAATTTAACTCTTTGGAATTCTCCTCCCGCTAAAGTATTTATGCTTCTTGATAAAGAAAGATATTCTATACCTGATTTACATAAATTCTTTAAACGGATAATTATTTCTTTAGTAATTTGTTTTGCAACTATATATTCGGATAAAACAACATTATCTGCTTCTTTACCATTTTCTTTTAACTTAACAAAAAATGATAATAACTTATCTATACTCAAATTAGTTAATTCTGAAATTGATTTATTATAAAAAGTTATGCCTAACATTTCCTTTTTTAATCGTTTCCCTTTACATGAAGGACATTCCTTAACCCGTAAATATTTTTTTATTTCTTGTTTAATGTATTCTGTTTTTGCTTCCTCAAATTTATTAAGTAAAATTGAGGCGATACCTTCAAATTTACAACTTGAACTTTTTTTATCATCAACAGCTTCACCATATAAAATCAAATCTATATTAGTTTTATTCATTTCCTTAATAGGAGTGTCTAAAGAAAATTTATAAAAGTCCGCTAGTTCTTTTATTTTTTTCCAAATTCCAGTTTGATTCGGGAAAACTTTATTAAAAGGATCAATAGCTCCTTCATTCAAAGTTAAATTCTTATTTAAAAAAACTAAGTCAGGATCAATCTCTAAATGAGTTCCCATACCCTTACATTTATGACATGCTCCATAAGGGCTATTAAAAGAAAAAGATCTTGGCTCAATTTTAGGTAAATCACTATTACA
>JBHPIX010000015.1:0-20283 GCA_042568285.1 Patescibacteria group bacterium
ATTAAATGGATCCCGCATCAAGTGCGGGATGACATTTTTAGATTTTTATTATAAATTTATAGTATGTTAATTCATCTTGAAGATATAAAAAAAGAATATGTCAATGGCGATGTAGTTACTAGGGTTTTACAGGGAATTTCTTTTGATATAAAAAAAGGAGAATTTGTTTCCATAATGGGACCTTCAGGTTCAGGTAAATCTACATTAATGCATATTGTAGGATTTTTAGATAAAGCAAGTTCAGGTCTATATAAATTTAATGATAAAGATGTTACTGAATTAGATGAAGATATATTGGCAGAAATGAGAAATTTTGAGGTTGGATTTGTTTTTCAAAGTTTTAACCTTTTATCAAGGACAACTGTTTTAGATAATGTAAAATTGCCTTTGCTTTATTCAAAAATGGTTAAAACAAAACATACAGAACAAGCAAAAAAATCTCTAGAGAGTGTTGGATTATCACATAGGTTAGAGCATCTATCAAATCAATTGTCAGGTGGAGAAAAACAAAGAGTGGCTATCGCAAGGGCATTAGTTAATGATCCAGAAGTAATTTTTGCTGATGAGCCAACTGGTAATTTAGATAGTAAATCAGGTAAGCAAGTTATGGAGATCTTACAAAAATTAAATGATGAAGGCAAAACAATAATTTTAGTTACTCATGAAAAATATACAGCAGAGCATGCTGATAGAATTATTAGGCTATTAGATGGAAAACTCGTATCAGATAAAAATGTTGATAGTAAAATTAGGGCAGATAAAGAGGATGAGCTTGTTAAATAACAGTAATTACTAACTACTCTCGTAGGCTGATAGTTAAAATTTGACTATTTTTTTCACTGCGGAACTCGCTACGCCCGCCGAATCGGCGAGGCTTCGTTCAAACAGTCCTCGCTGTAAAAATAGCAAATTTTAACTATCAGCCGAATAAAATATTTTTTTCCTTAGTAGTTACAAATAATATAGGGACTGTCGCCGAATGCTCCTTTAGGCATAAATTTTCAAATTTTGAGGCATAATTTTTTAAACAATTTTTGCGGTTTAGCCTTAGCTAAGCTAAAAAAAATTTTGGAAAATTTGACCAAAATTTGGAAATTTAGGACAAAGAGGTATTCGGCGACAGTCCCATATAGCAATGAATATACAAGAATCAACAAAAGTAGCTATTACTTCGTTATTATCAAATAAATTCCGCAGTTTTCTTACAATGCTCGGAATTGTTATTGGAGTTTCTTCAATTATAGTTATTATTTCTGTAGGAGCAGGCGCTCAAAGCTTAATTTTAAACCAAATAAAAGGCGTAGGTTCTAATTTAGTCGCAATTTTGCCTGGTTCAAGCGAAGAAGAAGGTCCTCCAGCATCTGCAATGGGAATAATTATTACTACTTTAAAATATAAAGATATTTTAGCTCTTAATAATAAAAAGAATGTACCAAATGTCGTCGCTGTTGCTGCTTATGTGCAGGGTGTTGGAACAGTTAGTTGGGCAAACCAAAACACAGATGCAACATTTCTAGGAACAATGAGCAATTATGTTGATGTTGAGGATGTTGATGTTGAAATAGGTCGTTTTATGACTGAATCTGAAGAGAAGGAAATCGCAAGAGTTGTAGTTTTAGGATATGGGATAAAAGAAGAATTATTCGGGAATGAAAATCCATTGAATCAAAAGATAAAAATAAAGAGAGAAAATTTTAGAGTCATTGGTGTTCTTGAAGAGAGAGGATCAGCTGGATTTATAAATCAAGATGATTATGTCTTTATTCCAATATCTACAGCGCAGAAAATAATGTTAGGAATTAATCACGTAAGTTTTGCAAGAGCTAAGGTAGATAAGGGTGAAAATATAAATAAAACAATGGAAGACATAGATTTAGTTTTAAAAGAGCGACATGGAATTATTTATGGAGAACCATCAGATTTTACTATACAAAGTCAGGCGCAGGCGTTAGAAGTATTAACAACAATAACAAATGTGCTAAAGTTTTTTATGGCTGCTATTGCCGCGTTGTCATTGATAGTAGGTGGTATAGGCATTATGAACATAATGTTAATATCTGTAAGCGAGAGAACTAAAGAAATTGGGCTTAGAAAAGCTATAGGCGCTAAATTTATTCATATTATAACTCAATTTTTAACTGAAACAGTTATTGTATCAATAATTTCAGGAATTATTGGTATTTTAATAGGCGCATTAATTTCAGTATTAATAGCTGTTATAGCAAAGTATCTTGGCTATGATTGGGATTTAGTAATATCTTTATTTTCTATAATTATTGCTGTTGGAGTTTCTGGAGGAGTAGGTCTTATATTTGGCATTTATCCAGCTCGTAAAGCCGCTAAATTGAATGCTATAGAGGCATTAAGGTATGAGTAGCTTATACACGAATGGACACGAATTTGAACACCCGTCTCGACTCGGTCGATCCGAGGCGGACGAATTGACGCGAATATACTGAATTTTAGATTGAAGATTTTAGATTTGGAGAGTGGAGTTTCAAAAAGTACAGAATTTCCTCCAGAGGCGGATCAGCCTTTGGCTGGAATTCTGTATTTTTTTATTGCTTGTTTGACTATATGGCTTAAATAAAGTAAAATATATAGTATAGTTGGTGAATTTGCAACTTTTTATGACAATATATCAAACAATAACAACTTCATATAGTTCATTAATGAAACAGAAGATGAGAAGCGCTTTAACTATTTTAGCTGTAGCTGTAGGGATTGGGATTGTAATTATAGTTTTGTCATCAGGGGCAGGATTAGAAGCTTTTGTGATGAAGCAGATGGAATCATTCGGAACTGATTTAATAGAAGTAGAGATAAAAGTTCCTGCGACAAAGCAAGCTTCTGTGGCAAATGCGGCTGGACAAGCTATGGGCATAAGCATTACAACTTTAAAATTAGAAGATATGGAAGAAATAGATAAGTTGCCTAATGTTAAAGGTACATATGGTATGGTTACTGGACAGGAATTAGTATCATATAAAAATGAAAGAAAAACAATCATGTTAATTGGAGCAAGTTTTAACACTCCAGATATAGATAAAGGAACTAAATTATTTGAAGGCAGTTTTTTTACAAAAGAAGATGAAAATAGTTTGGCGCAGGTAGCTGTTTTAGGTCCTAAAGTAAAAGATAAATTATTCGGGAATGATGATCCCATCGGTCAATTTATAAAAATTAAGCGAAAGAATTTTCGTGTTCTTGGAGTTTTAGAAGAAAGGGGAGCTATGATGGGATTTGATTGGGATAATTTAATTTATGTGCCATTAAAAACATTGCAGAAAAAAATAATGGGAATAGATCATATTATGGCTTTATTTGCTCAAGTTGAAGATATGTCTTTAATAGATTTTACAAAAGAAGATATGATTTTAACTATGAGAGAACAACATAATATAGATGATCCATCCAGAGATGATTTTGCTGTTATGACTATGGTTGAAGCAATGGAAATGTTAGAAAAAGTTTTTGGAGGTATAACTTTGCTTTTAGTTGCTTTAGCTTTTATTTCTTTAGTTGTTGGAGGAGTAGGAATTATGAATATTATGTATGTAAGTGTTTCAGAGCGAACTTATGAAATTGGTTTAAGAAAGGCAATAGGCGCGAAAAGTATAGATATCTTAAAACAGTTTTTATTTGAATCAGTTATTTTAACATTTTTAGGCGGAGTTCTTGGAATTTGCGGAGGAATGTTAATTACTTTTTTAGTTACTGTTCTAGCAGGATTGAATGGTATGGAATTTCCGTTTATCGTATCAATTAATTCATTTATTATAGGTATAGGTTTTTCAGTATTATTAGGTTTGTTTTTTGGCATCTATCCTTCGCGCAAGGCATCGCGGCTGGATCCTATAGTTGCGTTAAATCGGTGATTATATTATGAAAGTAGCGCTTGTTCATGATTTTTTAATACAAAATGGAGGGGCAGAAGCGGTTTTTAAGATTTTTTCTGAGATGTTTCCTGAAGCGTCTATTTTTACGTTGGTTTATGATGAAAAAAAAGTAGATGATTATTTTAAAACAAAAAATGTTACATCATCATTCATACAAAAAATGCCGTTTGGCAAAAGTAAATATCAATGGTTTTTGCCTTTAATGCCACTTGCTATAGAACAGCTTAATTTAATGAGTTATGATTTAATAATTTCATCAAGTTCCGCTTTCGCTAATGGAGTAATAACAAATCCAGATGCTATACATATATGTTATTGTCATACTCCAACTAGATATTTATGGACAGATTCTCATGATTATGTAAATGGACTTAAGCACAATATTTTAATAAAAAAAATTATACCATTTGCGTTGAATAAAATAAGAATTTGGGATAGAATAGCTTCAGAACGACCAAATTATATGTTAGCGAACTCAAAATGTGTTCAAAGAAGAATAGATAGATATTATAATAGAAAAAGTGATATAATTTATCCACCAATAGATATAAATAGATTTTCTTTATCTGATAATGTAGAAAAAGATAAAAGCAAGGGATATTTTTTAATAGGCGGAAGATTAGTAGCATATAAACGATATGATTTAGTTGTAAAAGCCTTTAATAAATTAGGAATGAAATTAAAAATTTTTGGCGATGGTCCAGAATTTAAAAAATTAAAAAATATGGCTCGTAATAATATAGAATTTTTAGGCAGGATTACAGATGAGAAAAGAATGGAATTATATAGAAATGCGATCGCTTTTATTAACCCTCAAGAAGAAGATTTTGGCATTACAGTTATTGAGTCAATGGCGTCAGGCAGGCCAGTGATTGCTTATAAAAAGGGAGGCGCTTTAGAGACAGTAATTGATGGAAAAACAGGCGTGTTCTTTGATGACCAAAATTGGGCGACTCTTGCTGATACTATTATAAAATTTTGGCCAGAAAAGTTTAATTCTCTGGAAATACGCAAACATGCAGAGCAGTTTGATGTTGGTAATTTTAAAAGACAAGTTAGAGATTATATAACAGATAAAATTGATATAAATTATAATGATAAAAGAACAAATTTTTATATCTGAAAAGTTTAATAATTTTTTTATTGTAAAATTTATGCGGAGGTATAAATTATTTTTTAGCTATTGCGTGGGAGGCGGTATGGGCGCTGTCGTGAATTTGTCGCTTTTGTACGGTTTAACTGAATATGTGGGCATACATTATTTGATTTCGGAAGCAATAGCATTTTTTTGCGCCACTATAGTAAATTATTTATATAATAAAAGATTTACATTTAAAAATAAGAGTAGGCAAATCGCAAAGCAGTTTTTTATTTTTGTTATTATTTGTTTTGGAGGAGCATGTTTAAATTTACTTATTTTATATATTTTAGTTCATTATTTTAATTTATGGTATATGTTGGCGGAAGTTATTGCAATTTTTTCCGTGCTTTTTTATAATTTTTCAGGGCATAGGATGATAACTTTTAGATATTGGGTATAGTGATATTGCTCTTGCTGGACAAAAAATTTTTAAATAAATACCCCCCCTTATCCCCCCCTTCTAAAGGGGGGGAGCTTAATATGAAATTACTAATAACAACACAAAAATTAGATATAAACGATGCATCATTTAATTTTTTTAATAGCTGGATTAGAGAATTTGCAAAGAATTGCGAAAAGGTTACAGTTATTTGTTTGGAAAAAGGCGAATATGATCTGCCTGATAATGTAAATGTTTTAAGTTTGGGGAAGGAGGAAATTAAATACCCCCCTGTGTCCCCGCCCGACTGGACAGTCGTTCGGGCGGGCCCCCTTGGTAAGGGGGGAGGCTATAAGTTGTTGTATGTTTGGCGATTTTATAAATATATATGGCAGGAAAGGAAGAATTATGATGCGGTGTTTGTGCATATGAATCCTGAATATGTTATTTTAGGAGGTATATTTTGGAAATTATTTAAAAAGAAGATTAGTTTATGGTATGTCCATCGCGCGGTAAATCTAAAACTGCGAATAGCTGAAAAAGTAAGCGATGTTATTTTCACTGTAGCTAAGGAAAGTTTTAGAATAAATAGCAGTAAAGTAAAAGTGTTAGGGCATGGAATTGATATGTCAAAAAATAATTTTATAGCAGGAAATTCGCATGAAAAATTTAACATAGCGTTAGTTGGAAGAATAACAAAAATTAAAAATCAGAAATTATTAGTTGATATTGCTGATATTTTAATTAATAAGTTGCAAGAAAAAGAGTTTAAGTTTAATTTAATAGGTTCGCCTGTTTCAAGAGAAGATAAAAAATATCATGATGAAGTAAAAAATTTGATAAAGAAAAAAGAATTAAGCGCATATATAAAATTTTTAGGAAATGCGCAAAATCAGCATATTTATGATAATGTTGATTTAAGCATAAATTTATGCCCGACAGGAGGTCTTGATAAAGTAGTTTTAGAGGCTATGGCGCGCGGGTGTATTGTTGTTTCCAGTAATAGAGGGTTTGATGGCATTTTGCCTGATAGATTGTTGATAAAAGATGTTAATCCAGAAATGATAGCAAAAAAAATTATGGACATAAAAAATATGCCTGAATCTGAAAAGGAACAATTAAGAAAGAAATCAAGAAATGAAGTAGAGCAAAATCATAATTTGGAAAAATTGGTTGAAAAAATCATGAAAGAGCTATACGTGTCATCCCGCGCTTGACGCGGAATCCATTTAGTTAAGATAAATTTTAAATTTTCTGGATCCCGCGTCAAGCGCGGGATGACACAAACCTATTTATGCAGAAATTAAAAAAAATAATAAAAGATATTTTTTATACTGTTATAGCGCCTTTCAATTTTAAAGGAGCGATTATTTTAATGTATCATTCAATAGGTTATAATAAAGAATTTTGCACTGTAACCCCAGAGAAATTTAAGCAACAGATGGAGTTTTTAAAAGAAAAAAAATTTAATGTGATTAAGTTGGTAGAGTTAGCTGAACAATTAAAAAATGGAACTTTAAAGCCAAAAACTATAATTATAACACTTGATGATGGATATGAGGATAATTATCTTAATGCATATCCAATTTTAAAAGAATTTAATTTTCCAGTTACTATTTTTGTGCCTTCCGCGCTTATTGGAACAACTGTGAAAAGTAAAAAAGGCGAATGTTTTAAAATATTGAATTTTAACGCAATGCGTGAAATGGAAGAAAGCGGATTAGTTGAAATTGGCTCACATTCGCATAATCATATAAAGCTATCTCAATTATCAGATAAAGAACTTAATAAACAATTTCGTGATTCAAAAAATATTTTACAAGAGGGAATTGGAAAACCAGTAACTAGCATTGCTTATCCATTTGGCAGTTTTAATGATTCTGTTAAAAATTTAGCGAAAAATTATTATAGTATAGGATGCTCTGTGCGAAGAGGCAGAATTTGTGATAATTCTAAAAATATGGAATTAAAAAGAAATCCTATTGATAGAGATGTTACTTTTATTCAATTTAAGGGGATAGTTAAATTTGGGAGGATATAAAAAATATGGAATTTACTAATAATTTAGAAGAAGAAACTAATTTTAAAACATTTTCTTCAACAGAAGGCCAAGGAATATACAAGCATTATGGTTTAAAAGGTGTAGAACGGGGGGTGATTAGAAAATATTTTGTTAAACCAGGCGCTAAATTGCTTGACCTTGGATGCGGTTATGGGCGCACAACAAAACCTCTAGTTGAAAAAAAATTTGATGTTATTGGCATAGATATTGTCCCTAAAATGATTAACATCGCTAAAGAAGATAATCCAGAAATAGATTATAGGTTAATGAGCGCTACAAAGTTAGAATTTCCCGATAATTATTTTGATTATGTCTTGTTTTCTTTCAATGGGATTGATTTTATTTATCCTGAAAAGAGAAGAATTAAGGCCTTGAATGAAATTTGTAGGGTATTGAAACCAGAAGGCATTGCCATAATTTTTTCACACAATAAAATGAGATTATTTACGCAAATTCACTTTTATAATTTAAAAAATATTTTACGAAATATTTTTAATTTACGGATATTTAGCAATTATATTATTTCTAAGCATCCAGAAGGCGATTTAGTAGTTTATTTAAAAATGCCTCTGGGACAAAAAAAAGATTATGAAAAAGCTAATTTTGAAGTGCTAGAAATAAGCGGAAAATACTATCATAATAAAATTCTAGTCAATTTATTTGAATCTTGGCCGTATTACGTATTGAAAAAGAGACAATAAGCATATGAATTTAGAATTAAAAATACATACCTCTGAAGAATTAAGTGAATATATTAACAATGTCGCGGACATAACTTATTCAAAGGAATTTTTTTCTTTGCAGAAAAAGCGGTATAATTTTGACAATGGATTTATCGGAATTTATGAAAATGATAAGCTTTTAGCAATTTTTCCTGCTAATTATTCGGAAAAAGAATTTTATTCAGTTTATAAAAATTACTGCGAACCAATTATATTCGAATCTGTTAACTGGAAATCGGTAATAAGCGCGATAAAAGAAAAGTTTAATGTGAAATACACAGAATTGAATTTTTGTTTTGAAAAGTCTATACTGAATCAAATGGATTTAACAAAAACAGCTCTTTCATGCTTCGTTTTAAAGATTGACAAATCTGAAAATAGGGAAACATTATTTAAAAAATTTAATAAGAAAACAAGAAACGAGATAAGAAAAGCTGAAAAATTTGGGTTTGAAATGAAAATTGGCGGAATAGAATATTTAGAGAAGATATATGAATTATATAAGGAAAATATGAAAAGGCATGGCACACCTGCAAAATCAAAAGATTATTTCAGTGATTTATTTAGCTGGTATAATAGAAAATGTCGCGCTATTATGGTCTTTGATAAGGAGATATTAGCAGGAGTTAATTTAATATTAATAAATGGAAATTGTCTTCGGTTGCCATTTAATTTGTCTAAAAAAGAATATTGGAATAAATGCGTGAATAATTTGGTTTATTATAAAATGATAGAATGGGGAAGTTCAGAAGGTATTAGAGTTTTTGATTTTGGTCCTAATTTAGATAATGATAAAAGTCATAGCCATTTTAAATTAGGATTTGGAGCAGAAAAATTTCCAATTTATAAATTAGCGGTAGGCAATAAAAGTTATTTTATTAAGAAATGGATAAACCAGAAACGATATAATTTAAAAATTAGGATGAATAGGATTAGGGGTTAAGTTTAGTGCGAACGATCGCTGAAGTTACTTGCAGGAGACTGCAGTGCGGCAAACAGGTTTTGTTGTTTCGACCGAAGTGGAAAATGCGAATTGTCATTCAGGGATGACAGCTAAGTTTATATACCAACAATATGAAAATATGTTTTTTTGGAATTTATAATCCGGATTATTCTAGAAATAGAGTTTTAATATCTGGATTTAAAAAAAATGGATGTGAGATTATTGAATGTAGAGCTGATCCAAAAGAAGATGGGAAATTTTTTAAATATTTTAGATTATTTAAAGAATATAAAAAAATAAAAAAAAATAAATTTGATTATGTTATAGTTGCTTTTCCTGGTCATACTGTTGTATGGCTTGCTAAATTATTATTTAGAAAGAATCTTATAATTTTTGACGGTTTTGTTTCATTATATGATTCTAATGTGTCTGACAGGAAAGTATATGGAAAATTTTCAATTAGGGCGTTTAAAGATATGTTTTTAGATTGGTATTCTTGTAAATTATCTGATAAGGTATTAATGGATACTGAAGAGCATATAGAATATTTTACAAAAAAGTATAATGTGAACATAAATAAGCGCGTAAAAGCTTATGTCGGCGCTGACAGCCAGTTTTTTTATCCTGATTCTCAAGATTTTAAAAATGATGATAAATTTATTGTCCATTTCCATGGCTCATATATACCTCTGCAAGGAGTAGAGCATATAATTGAAGCTACGAAGATATTAAAAGATGAGAATATAGAATTTAACATTATAGGAAGCGCGATAAAAAATAAATTTGAAAAATTAAATTTAGATAATATCAATTTTATAGAAAATGTAGATTATAAAAATTTGAGAAAACATATTTTAATGTCAGATATTTGTTTAGGTATTTTTGGGAAGACAGATAAAGCAGTAAGAGTTATTCCTAATAAGGTATATGAAGCGATCGCTTGTCGTAAGCCAGTTATAACTGGAGAAAGTCCAGCTATTAAAGAATTATTTATGGATGGAGAAAATATTATATTGTGCGAAATGGGAAATCCAAATAATTTAACTGAAAAGATTTTACATTTAAAAAATAATACTGGTTTAAGAAATAAAATAGCAAATAATGGATATAATTTATTTATAGAAAAATTAACTCCTGAGAAAATAGTAAAAAAAATAATTAAAATAATTTAATCACCAAAAAATATGTTTTATTTTCACGGTTCAAGAAGCCCTAATTTTAAGAATATAGAAAACCTTAATTATGATAATTATTGGGATTATCAATGCCCAAAAATGCGAACAAAATTAAGGGAAAGAGAGTATATATTTATTGAATGGGTAAAAGATAAATCTAAGGTGCTTGATATCGCATGCGGAATGTCGCCTTTATTGGCAACTATGAAAAAAAAGAAGAATTGCGATGTTACAGTATTTGATATTTCAAACAATGCGGTTGAAGAGCAAAAAAAATATGGAGTTAAAGCAGAAGTTAATGATTTGAGCAGTCCTGATTTTAGTTTAAAAGAAGATTATGATTATATTGTATTAAGTGAAATTATTGAACATTTAGTTTATCCTGAAAGATTGATAAATAAGATAAAAAATAAATCTAAATATTTAATAATTTCTTTGCCGAATAGCGCTTTTTATAGGTATCGGATGGGATTATTATTTAAAGGTAGATTTTTTACGCAATGGGCATACCATCCATCTGAACATTTAAGATATTGGAGTCATATTGATTTTTTGGAATGGCTTGGGGCTTTAGGAATGGAAATTGTTGATTGTCGCGCGTCAAATGGATTAAATATAGGTCCGTTTAAATTATATAATATTTGGAAAAATTTATTTGGGCATCAGATTTGTTATTTGGTAAAAGTTATATGACACAATGGGATAAATTTTCAGAAGAAAAATTTAAAAAAATATTTACTGAAAAAAAGAAAGTTCTTGATATAGGAGGAGGACTAAGAATTTTAAAAGGCAAGGGAAATAGGTATAATAAATCAAGGGAGTGGCTTATTCCTTTTTTGAATGATGTAGAATATAAAATTTTGGATCCTGTTTCTGATTATAATCCGGATATTGTAGGAGACATCCATAATCTTCCGTTTGAAGATAATTCACAAGATGCTATTATTTGTATAGCTGTTTTAGAACATGTTGAAAATCCTATTAAGGCGTGCAAAGAGATTTATAGAGTATTAAATCCTGGTGGATATTGCTTTGTTTATGTTCCTTTTCTTTTTTATTATCATGCTGAAAAAGGATATTATAAAGATTATTGGCGGTTTTCAGCTGACGCCATAGATATTTTGTTTAAGAAATTTTCTGTAATAGAAAAAGTCGGTGTGCGCGGAGCTTTATCAACATGGATAAAAATTAGCCCTTTAGGTAGAAGCAAGATCATTATTTGGATAGCAAATAAGCTTGATATTATATTTAATAAAATTAACAGCAAACAAGTTAGCGGGTATAATGTCTTTTTGGTTAAGTGAATTATATGAAAATAATATACATAACAAACTTAAGGATTCCTACAGAAAAGGCGCATGGTTACCAGATATGCAAAATGTGCGAGGAATTTAGCGATACTGGAATAGAAGTAGAACTTTTAATACCATCAAGGTACAATAATATTAAAGAAGATGCCTTTGTTTTTTATGAGCTTAAAAAGAATTTTAAAATAAAAATAATAAAAAGTTTTGATTTTATAAAATTAGAAAAATATTTTGGCAAATTCAGTTTTTATTTTCAGAAAATATGGTTTTTATTCAAACTGATTTTTCAGAGAATAAGCAAAGATAATATTGTGTATAGTCGCGATGCTGAAATAATATGGTTGTTTAATTTAAAAGGCAATAAAACAGTTTTTACTGCCCATAACTGGCCTAACAGCAAAGTCTGGCTATATAAATATTTATTAAAGCGCGTTGATAAAATTATATGTAATTCAAGAGGCACTGAAAAAAAATTTAGAGATAATGGATTTAAAAATACCATTTCAGCGCCTAATGGAGTGGATTTGGAAAAGTTTTCCAGTACTGGCGATGCTGATGTTTTAAAAAAAGAATTAGGTCTGCCGAATAAAAAAATTATAATGTATTCTGGGCATTTATATAAGTGGAAAGGAGTTGATGTCGTGTTAGAAAGCGCGAAAATTTTAAGTGAAGAAAAAAATGTAGTTTTTGTTTTAGTTGGCGGCACAGCGCCTGATATTAAAAAATACAAAAAATATTTAGAAGAACATAAAATAGATAATGTTATAATAACAGGTTATCAGAAAAGGGATAAAATACCAAAATATTTAAAATGCGCTGATATATTGCTTCTTCCAAATATTCCAATTTCAGAAGAGTCTATTTCTGAAACATCACCTATTAAAATGTTTGAATATATGGCTGTTAAACGGCCAATTATTGCTTCTAATATGACTTCTATCAGGGAAGTTTTAAATGAAAATAATTCTGTCTTAGTTGAACCTGGAAATCCTAAAATATTATCTGGCGCTATAAAAAAATTACTTGATGGTAATGCATTTGCTAAAAAAATATCTAACAAAGCATTTTTTGATGTTCAGAAATATACTTGGGAAAAAAGAGCGCGAAAAATTATTAATTTTATAAGGTGAAGTAAAAAAAGTACAGAATTAATTCTGTACATAAAAATAACATTTACAATTCAATAAAATTGGGGTAAAATAGGAATAGAACAACTTATTAATTTATTAAACAAACCTATGCTTACAAAAAAACACAAAATGTTCTTACAAAAATCAGTGGCTTTAGCTCTGGTTTTTTTATTCGCGTTCACTTCGGCTCCATGATTAAGTTTAGCCGCGGAACCAGTCTATGAAGGAGAGAAAAGATTTTTAGGAGCGAAATCACCGGTAGATCCTGATATGACAATGGGTTCCTATGTTTTTAATTTTCCTTTAAATGTTCCGCCGGGAAGAAATGGGCTTCAGCCGGATCTAAAATTAACATATAATAGCAATGACAATGATAATACAAACGTGTTCGGTTATGGATGGTCAATAAATATCCCATATATTGAAAGGATAAACCGCAAAGGATCGGAAACATTATACAGCGAAAAATATTTTTATTCTTCGCTTGACGGAGAGTTAAGTGAAATTACAGATGGAGAAAAAGCAGGTGGCGGAGGAGGAGATGAAAAAGGTGTAAGCAAAGAATCTTTAATATCACAAGGTCTGGCTTATGAAAAAGAAGACGGGTCAGTAGAGCTATATGACCCAATGGAAATAGAAGAAAAAAGGACAATAAACAGTAAAACATATTTAACTGGCTGGGATAAAGATAATAATCCGAATTATAAAGGCAGATTTTATACAGGGCATGTCCATTATTTTGACAGCAAAATAGGCAATTATCAGGACATAAATACTACATTAGTAGATGAAGGAACGATTTGGGTAATGGACAAAGCAGAATATTCTGCGCAACTCAAAAAGATATTGTCAGATGAATTTATAACATTCGGAAATCAAGGACAGGAATTGTATGTTTCATTAAATAGCTATCCAAAAGACGCTGTCACAGGTTCTAAAACAAGCGCTGGCGCTTGGGAAAATAAGCAGGCTGTTTACACTGACGGGTTAGGCAAAGACATTGACATATCTGTAAGTCTAAATAATGAAGCCTTAATCAAAGAGGCGGTAATTGATAATTTATCAGCCTTGGGAGATTTAACTGGCAAAACATATTATGAAATTCCATTCAAACTAACATCAAACAGAAATATAGACATAAAGCACGGGGACAAGCTGTTAAGCAAAGAAGGAACAATTACCACAAGCGAACGAGTGGAAGTTATTGATGATAAGGGCATGGTTTCATACATTATGGCGCCGAAGGCTGTTGATAGTTCAAATGAAGCAGGTTTAAACCATATAATTAGCATTGATATTGAATACAAGGAAATAGAGGGCGGCATTTTAATAACCAAAAAACTGCCGGTTGAATGGTTAAAACAAGCAAAGTATCCTGTAAAAACAGACGCCACAGTAAGTTATTATGTTGGATCAGGGGATGGGCATATTGAGAGCGGGGATGCTAATTGGGACACAGCGCATGACGCAGCAGTTGGAGATTCAGCTGACACGAGTCAAACTTACGATATTGTACAGGCATCTTTAGCAGGAAATTATTACATCAAAAGATGTTTTATGCCGATTGATACATCAGCATTGCCGGATGACGCGACAATAGCTTCCTCCACATTATACGGTTATTGGCAGGTAGATTTAGGGGGTCCTCATGACGGAAATGGCGGATTAGTATTAGTAGAGACAAGCCAAGCGTCAACAAGCACATTAGTTGTAGCAGATTTTGACAATGTTGCATTTGTATCAGGAGGAACGCACGCATATCCAAGCCCTCCGGAATGGGTTGATTTAGAATTTAATGAAACAGCTTTGGGATGGATAAATAAAACAGGATATACAAAAGTGGGAATTTTAATGAATAAAGATTTTGACGATTCCGTTCCTGCCGGGCTATATCAAGGATCATATAGAAGTTCAAGATATACTGGAACTGACTATGATCCTTATATTGAGATTGAATATAGTGTATATGAGCCGTCTGAAAGCGCTTTGCAAAATCTCACATATACTTATGACGCGGTTGGAAATATTAATAAAATTGAGGATACTTCTTTAACCAACAGCGCGAAAACTACGGAATATACTTATGATGATCTGTATCGCTTAACAATCGCCTCAACAACAGACGCGGTAAGCGGAGGGGACTATATTAGGACTTATGATTACAATGCCATAGGCAATATATTAAACAAATCAGATCAGGGTGCATATACTTATGCTGGAAATCAGGGCGTGAGCTATGCGAATCCGCATGCGGTTACCAGTTTAGCTGGAAGTAGTTACAGTTACGATCTAAACGGCAATTTGACATCAAACAGCGTTTGGGATTATTATTGGACATATAACAACCGCATAGCCAGTTCCACGAGCGGAACTGCAACTTCCACTTATGCGTATGACCATTCTGGGATTAGGGTTTCTTTGTTTGACGGCACAGCTACGACTACATATCCGAATAAATACTATAACATCGCAGGAGCAACTACGACGAGACACATATTTTTAGGGGATCAGATCATTGCTACTGTTGAAGGGAACGGGACGGCTACTTCTACATATTACATTCACACCGATCATCTTTCTGGAAGTAATGTTATAACTGATAGCAGTGGAAACCTTGAACAGTTAATAGACTATTATCCGTTTGGGGATATGCGGTTGAATGAGAAGGATGGGGAGTTTGATGAACAGAGGAAATTTACTGGGCACGAGCATGATGATGATACGGGGTTGGAGTATATGTTGGCGCGGTATCAGAATCCGGCGGTTGGGAGGTTTTTGAGTGTGGATCCAGTGCATAGAGATATTGGCCTTAGTAATGACAAATTTAAAGAAAAATACGGCAAGGAATTTATTCCAGATATGACAGACCATAAAGTTTATGAATCTAAAGCGTTACTATTAAATCCTCAGTCGTTGAATGGTTATAGTTATTCTATTAACAATCCAATAATTTATTTTGACCCCAATGGAGAAACTTGGAAAATTAAATTTTCTGGAACTGCCCTTGGGTGGAGCGGTTCAATTGGTGTTAGTTTTTCTATTAGTGGATTAAATGTTAATGTTGCGGGCGGAATAGGGGTTGGTATTGAAGGGGGATTTACAGCGTCATATTTATTTGGTGATAATTTATCTCATAGAACGGAAGTAACTGACACCGCAGGTGGTGATGCGGCATTTGGAGTTGGCTATGGTTATAAGGCAACTGGTGAATTTGTTTCAGAAACATGTAGTTTAAAAAATAAATCAAGTGAGCATTCGGTTGTCTTTGGAGTGGGTGCTGCTGTCTATGCGAGAAAAGAGATATCAGTTCCAATATTAGGACGACAGCCATCATACGAAGTAACTGTTTCCGACTCATCTGTTTATACTACCCCAGAAACCATATTGCCCGAGATAACAATTCCCACGAATACGGTCACTATTCAGGCTAATAATTAATACATTTTTAATTAATAAAAAAAAATATGGAAAATTTTGAAAGAATATATAACATATTTTGGTCAATACTATCAACTTGTGGAGGCTTTGTATTAATTTTTGGCAGGAGGTGGTTTTTGAATGCTAGTTCTAGGTTTTATTTGCGTCTGCATGAAAAAACAAAACTCTCTTTGTTTAAGCGCATGTCAGATAATTTATTGCATTCTCATATGTATTTATTAGTAGTTGTTATAGGAATAATTTCAATTATTTTGGGAGTTAAATTATTCATAAAACAGTTTGGATTATTGTGATTTATAACAATTAACTAAAATATGAATCCAAATACATTCGGACGGGTTTGGGATATTATCTGGTCACTTTTCGCAATTTGCGGAGGATTAGTTATATTATTTAATAGAAATTGGTTTATTTCATCCAATTCTCGAGCATTTCTCAAACTGTACAAAAAAACAAATTTTTCTTTATTCAAACGCCAAGCGGAAGATATGAATAAAGAATATATGCACTTGCTTGTTGTTGTACTTGCAATTTTCTTTATAGTGATTGGAATAAGGATATTAGTGGGATAATTAATTTACGGATATACTAGAAAGTTATACTTGTTATATATGGTATAATAGAAGCATGAAAAAGTTAATCTCACTAATATTAATTTTTAATATTTCAGCTTTTTTGGTTGTAAAGCCGATTTTTGCGTACGCGAATGATAACGGAATGACGAGCAAACCCCACTCTAACCCTCCCCTCCCTCCAATACGGCGGGCAGGCAAAGGGGAGGGAACAGGAGCTACCACCACGAAGCATATATTTTTAGGAGGGCAGATAATCGCTACGGTTGAGGGGAATGGCACTGCTACTTCTACATACTATATCCACACCGATCATTTAGGTGGAAGTTCTATAATTAGCGATTCCAGTGGTGACCTTGAGCAGTTAATAGACTATTATCCGTTTGGGGATATGCGGTTGAATGAGAAAGAGGGGAGCTTTGATGAGCAACGGAAGTTTACTGGGCATGAGCATGATGATGATACTGATCTTGAGTATATGATGGCAAGGTACTATAGCGGGGATTCTGGACGGTTTTTGAGTGTTGATGTGGCTATAAAATCACCAAATAAAGATCTTTTGACTAAACCCCAAGAATTAAACTCTTATAGCTATGTAGCGAATAATCCTTTGAAGTACATTGATCCTACGGGCGAAAGTGTTGAATTAGTAGTTAGAACTGTAAATATGAGTTTTAGGGGACAACAATTAAATATTCCAGCTTTACACGCATTTGTGCGAGTTAAGCCAGTAAACATAGGCACAACAATTGATGTAAAAAGTGCAGATAATAGCAATAAATCAGTTATTACTTTAGGTAGCGGTGGAAACGATGGGTCTCTTAGAACTATATTTGGTGGGCATTTATATAAAAGTGCAAATAGTAGTTCTGACACTAATCTTTCTGGTTATGCTTTTGTCAGTTCAATGGAAATGCAAAACCCAGATGGTATGAATCAAACTGATTTTGAAAATGCTGTAATTGCTGCATATAATAATTCACCAGATCAAATTGGAGAATATTCGCCCGCCAGTTTAAGTGATCAAGTGAATTGTCATAACTTTGCATCGCAAATATTAATGGACGCAGGAGTTAGCAGTGAACAAATTAGTTCGATAAATACAGGTAAAAATTTAGCTCCAGGTCTCGGTGAGGGGACAAATAGTAAGAGTTGGGGGCAGAGAGTAACTGATTATTCTAAATCCACATGGAATAGCGCAAAATCATCTATAAGTAATTTTGGCAACAAAGTTAAGAATTTATTTAATAAAAAATAATATTAAAGGATCTATACCAGATAAATTTGTCTGGTATAGAGCCTATTTAATTTTATGCTTAAAAAAATTTTACATGTCATCATAAACATTTTAATTGTTTATGGTTCAATAATAGTCGCGGAAATTATTGAATATATTTTTAATAAAAGAAATACGTGTGCAAATAGCGCAGAAATCTCTGTGGTCTATACATTTTATTTGTGGTTGGGCGGGACCACACTGATTTTATTAATTTATTTGTTTAGTTATATTGAAAAGAAAATTATAAGCAACAAAATGTTTTTGTTTTTTTGTGGTTTTTTGTCGTTTTATTATTATATATTTTTTATAAATTTGTATAGTGATCACACAAAGTTTCTGCCATTATGGATCGGACAGTTTATATTTTTGGTTATTTATGTAGGATTGTTTACATATATGATTAAGGGAATATATTACCTAAAAGATAAAAATAATAGCGTAAATTAATAACCATTTCCTCAAGTACAAATGCTGTAAGCGGCGGGGACTATATACGAACGTATGATTATAGTGCTATCGGCAATATATCAAATAAATCAGATCAGGGGGCATATACTTACGCAGGAGACCAAGGCACGAGCTATGCGAATCCGCATGCGGTTACCAGTTTAGCTGGGAGCAGTTACAGTTACGACTTGAATGGCAAGTTGACATCAAACAACGTTTGGGAGTATTATTGGACATATGACAACCGCATAGCCAGTTCCACGAGCGGAACTGCCACTTCCACTTACGGGTATGACCATTCTGGAATTAGAGTTTCCCTGTTTGACGGCACGGCCACAACCACTTATCCGAATAAATACTATAACATCGCAGGAGCTACAACCACGAAACATATATTTTTAGGAGGGCAGATAATTGCTACGATAGAGGGGAATGGAAGTGCTACGAGCACTTATTACATTCATACCGATCATCTCGGTGGAAGTTCTATAATTACCGATTCCAGCGGAGATATTGAACAGCTTATTGATTACTATCCGTTTGGGGATATGAGGTTGAATGAGACGTCCGGTGGCTTTGATGAGCAGAGGAAGTTTACCGGACATGAGTATGATGAGGATACGGGGTTAAATTATATGAAAGCGCGGTATCAGAATCCGGCGGTTGGGAGGTTTGTGAGTGTGGATCCTGTGCATAATAAAATTGGAACAAAAAAATTTAATGAGTTATTATTAAAGAATAAGTATACTCCTAAAAACTCAATTACATTAATTATTTGGTTAAGTGATAATGAAGAAATAGATAATAATCTGTTATTGTATGATTATCTTACAAATCCGCAGATACTAAATTCTTATAGCTATGTTTCAAATAATCCGTTAATTTATACTGATCCACTTGGTGAAACAGAATCTGCAGAAAAAGTTGTAAATTTTATTTCAGGAAGGGGGTGGAAGAGTGACCTTCAATTAACTGACATATCTAAGATACCTACCATGCTTGTTTCTCCCGAAACAGCTAAGCGAGAAAAAACATATATTTCAACGCCGGAACATGCAACAAATGCTACCCTAAGAGCCGCTAGACCTAGTCCGCCGAGCTATAATCAGAGAAGGAAGATTTCAAATAGTTTAAATAAAATTTCTGCAGGAGCTAATGCCCTCGGAAAAACTGTTAATACACAAGGTTTTGGAGCATCATTAACTTTAACAACTGCTAGTGCAGTTTTACCACTTGGGCCAGAAGCAAGTATGTCTGTTATAGTAAGTTATCCTGTAATTGAAATGGCTGTACGTGCTATTGTGCCAGCAACTACTTTATTATCAGCAGCATTAGGTACAATGTCTAATTGGTTAATGAATCCTTAAAACATATGAATCTTCTTATTATAGCTTTAGTACAACTTATAGGCGCAATAATATTTATTATTGATGGGATTGTTGCAATTATTCACGTTACTAAGAGAAAAAAATATTTAATTTTTTTAGACAATAAAATGTTAACTTTTGGCAGAATTTTTACATGGGGATCAGTAATAGCTATTATATCATTGTCCAGAACTGTTAATTATAATATTTATTATTTAATTTCTTTAATTTTATTAATTATTATATATATTTGTGGTTCTAGATTATATGTTTTAAGTTTTAGAGTAAAAGAAGAAAATAAAGATACTTTTTATTATTCATTTGACCAGTGGCTGGAAAAAATATATAGGAAATATTTAGCAGCATTGTGGAAAGATAAAGAATAACCTTTTTTGCTGTATATGCTATAATGAAAGCATGAA
>JBHPIX010000016.1:0-20219 GCA_042568285.1 Patescibacteria group bacterium
TTGAAAATTAATAGAAGAAGTATTGAATGAATTTAAAGATAAAATACATAGAAAAAATTAAGGAGACAGAAATGAAATCGCAAAATGGCAGGCTAACAACTGAGCAACTCGAAACTTGTATTAAGAGATCAAGGCAAAAGTGTAATCAGGAGTTTGTGGGAATGACTCAAGTGCTTATTGGAGAGAGTAACGGTAAAAGCACCAGAGAAATAAACGATATTTTTAACTCCTCACAATATGCTCTTAGTAAAACAACTAGTTCGCTTATACTTAAGCTAGGAGTAATGCTAAGCAATTGCGTTACTGGAGAACTTGGACAAGCCATTGAATCTATCTATACAGTGGGATCAGTCTCTGGCGGTTATTGCAATAATGACAAACAAAAGAGAATCGTTTTTGATTATTTATCAGATGACAATAATTCTCTACATGGTCTCAAAATAACTCCCACTGGGATGGTAATGCCCGACCTTGACTTAGAAATTTTATGTAATGGGGATCCTGAAAGTGTAAAGAGTGTAATATTGACGTTTTTGAAAAAAAATTCCAAAGGCGATTTTGCTGAAATACCAATAGATATTAGAATTATATCAAAGGATGATGTGGACTTTTATCTAAATCTTTTTCAGCAACCAAGCTATTTGGTGTTCAGATTGTTATTTGGGCCACCACTATGTCTTTATGGTGATGAACAATTCAGTAAATTATTGGAAAAAGCAAAAAAGCAGGCTTTAAAAAGAAAAGGTTTGAGTGATTTTCCTGAATGGCGAATGTGGTTGGCGTATATGGATGAAGTTAGATTAATTAAAGGAGGAAAATACGATAGAGAAACTTTTTTTTCTACCGAGGAATTAAAAAGTATGGGAGATCTGCATTGGTTTTATTCCTTGAGGATTAATAATACTGATGTCAAAAATTCTTCCAATTTCCCTTCTTGCAATGAGAGCCATTCAATAAAATTAAAATTTGGTTATAAATAGTCAATTTTAATTTATCGAACTTTGATTTAACTTGCTGACTAAGATAAGATTAGTTGGCAAGTTTTTTTTTAATATTACCATTCTCAGATAACATAAATTAAAATAGAGTTTTCATAAAAAAGAGTATAATAGTTTTTCAGGATTGAGGCTACTATTGATAAAATTTATACAAACATTTAAAAGATAACTTAATAAATATACTTTTTAAGACAAGAGAGAATACAAAAACATTCTCTCTTTTTTATATACGAAAGTTACTTAGGGAACTTTTGCTGAATACCCCGCCAACACGGCGGGCAGGTATAGTATCCTCTAAACAAAAAAAAGGGAGCTGATTTTTTCAGACTCCCTCGTGCTTATATGAAAGATAAATATTATTTTTTATAGCAAAATTTAAAAACAAAACAAACTGCAATATAATATATGATAACTTGCAATATAAAACCTGTAATTTGCATCGCGTTAGAAAAATAGATTTCTGAACGGACAGTTTTATAAAGTAAAGTTAAAAATAATGTATGTATTTTTTTGGCTATAAAAAAAATTAAAAAAACTTTTATCAATTCTATAAAATATTTTTTAAAAAATAATTTCTTTTTCAAAAAAGCAAGCACAAAATAAGAAATAATAAATAAATTTAAAATATTTAAAGAGTAAATGATGATCTTGATTTTTTCGTAATGTTCAAATCCAATAGTTCTATTAATATAGGCTATTAGAAAAGCAAATGGGACTGAAAGGAGAAGAGAAATAAAAAAATAAAAAAGCAATAATTTAACTTTATTTTTTGTTATCTTTAAAAAAATCATAAATCACAACAATGAGATAAGCGAGAAAATAATAATAAACTAACGGCAGTAAAATGCCTAAAAGATTAGTATCTAATAGTAACATTGGATATGTTTTGAAAATTATTTTTCCAATTACAGAAATAACTATATCTACTGGCAACAAAGCATACCATAAATTTTTTGAGTTATACCAGCATTAACTTACAATTCTTCAATATCCCCATTTGCTAAATATTTGGTAATTCTCATAACCTCGCCTGACACTTTTTTTCTTCCAATTTTTGATTGATGCCAATTATTTTTTGTAAATCCATAAATTTCATAAGCAATAGGTATTAAATCTACTGTTTTGGGAAAATGTTTTTTGGCAGTCATTAACGCCCTTCTTGAATGATAATGTTTAACTACTAATAATATTTTTTTTATTTTATTGAAACCAATATATTTTTCTATTTTTTCTATTGAGCTTAATATATTTTCCAAGGAATTTGTTGATTTATTTTCAAGAATAAGATCATCTTTTTTTACACCCATTTTTATTAAATTATTAGCCATTTCGCTGGCTTCATTTTTTTCTGTTGTTTTATTTATTCCACCACTTAATAATATTTTTGATACAAAATTATTTTTATACAGTTCAAAAACTTTTAACAACGGCTCTTGATGTCTTGTACCAAAAATAAGCGCTAAATCCGCTTTTTGAGATTCAGCGTTTATAAAAATATATTCTGTAATTTTTTTTACTTCAGCTTGGTTCATATTTTCTAAAATTAATATAAATAATAAGCTATCTAAAAATAGAAATTGGAGACTACTATGATTTTAGTATAAAAAAATAGACAGAGGTGTGTTATGGATTTGCTCGTACCATATCACAACCTCTGTCGTTAAATAATCAATTCCAAATATATCTTTCTGAAATAGCATGAAAGTGTGGAAATGTATGAGCTGAAACACTTGAAGTTTTATTCTCTACTAAATTTGAATAGCAATACAATGTTTCATATTCATTAAACATAAACCCGTTGGAAACAGTTGCCATACTTACACAGAAACATACGACCAAAAAACAAACGACAAGAAATGCTTTCTTTGTCATGCCAAAACTCCTTTTACTTTGTTCACTGTTAATATTATACCTTAGAATAAATCCAAATACAAATTTTATACCATATTCTGCCCCCCTTTCTTTGTTTGCGGTTTTATATTCACTAAGATTTTGTTTTTATTTTAGCTACCATAAAAAGCTATGATGTAATTTTTTTTGTCAAGGAACTTAACGAAATTTTACGCCATGTTTTGGCTTCGCCTCTTGCATCATGTTTGGCGATATTCACCGTAGTTTTCACAATAATGCTAAGAGGATTAAAAAGAACGTTATATTATTAAACACCATTTTTCAGAAAAAGTCAAGCCTTTTTTTCATTTTTTGCTGTATTTGGACTATTTTGGGGGTTATGCGAGTTAATTCTGCTTTATTTTTAATATCCAAAATATCCAATATGTATCTGGACTTATTCAGCATCCTGCATTAGCGCAGAATGTTTATATCTGTAAATAAATTTGCAAAAATGCGCTTATAATGATATATTTATTGCAAACTCAAACAAAAATATCTGTTCTTTAAATTTTAAAAGAGGTAATATATAATGAATAAAAAAATGATAGACTCACTAGCTTTTTATTGCTTTACATATCCTTATGGAATTATCAGCGGAAATATAATTTTATTTTTGAGGATATTCGGTGTTGTTATTATAAAAAATATAAATCGTCTGCCACGGTGGCAAAAAAATATGGTTATAATGCCAAATCATCCATCAATGCTTGAACCTTTTATAATTCCACCAGCTTTATTTTTTAATGAATATTTAATCAATCCAAAAAAGTTTGGACCAATCAGCACGCCTGATATTAAAAATTTTGGCAATTGGTTTTTTATAAAACCATGGGCAATTCCTATAGATAGAACAGAAAAAGGAAACGTTAGAAAAACTTTATTACAAATGATTGATAGCCTTAAACAAGGAAAAAGGATTATAATTTTTCCTGAAGGAGGAAGAACAACAGGAAAAACTGTAAACGCAGGCAAATTTATTTATAGCAGTAATGGAAATAAAATAAAAAAATTACAAGCTGGAATATCTTTTTTGATACAACGAGCAAATCCCGTAGTTCTTCCTGTTTGGATTTCAGGAACAGATAAAGTTTTACTTAATAGAAAAGATGAAACAAATCATTTAACTATTATGCAAAAAATTATTTATTTTTTACCTAGATTTTGGAGGAAAATTGAAATTAAAGTTGGCAATCCTTTTAGAATATCACCACTTTTGAACCGTAAAGAAATAATGGAACTGCTGACAGAAAAAATGATACAGCTATCAGATGAATAATAATAAGGAGCATTCGGCAACAGTCCTTTAAATAGCACATTATAAAAGCATGTTATCTAAGAAGAAACATGCTTTTTTTATCTCAAAATATAATTCGTACTCATCCGTCTTATTATAGCGCCCCAAAATCAGTATTAGAAATACCAAGTCCAAGATTTCTCATCACATTAAACGCATCATTTGGACGACCTAGAAAATATCTCTTGCTATCATTAGGATTTATATACCATGCTTCGCCATTGCCTTCAACCTGTAAAAATATTTCACCTTTTTGATTATTTGAAAAATTATTATCATATTGCATAGTCGCGCCAGATTGCAACGGTGAATAACCGACTTCCAATTCAGCCTTATCGCTAAATCCATCGTCATCACTATCAGTTTTTATTTTGTTAGTCCCAATAGCATCTTCAAAAATATCAGAAAGCCCATCGCCATCTGTATCTACGCCAGTTAAATCAACCAATCCTACCTGTATTTTAGCTAAATTATCATTAGTAATTCCTTGACCCTGTTCCCGCATAATACTAAAAGCGTCTGCCGGTCTGCCCAAATAATACATTTTTTCGTTTGATGGATGTATATAATAAGCTTCTCCATTACTTTCAACTTGAAGCATAATTTTTCCTTTTAATCTGTTATATGAAGTTTGGTTTGTTATATTTATAACAGTATTTGATGTTTCAATATTTGTGGTATCCTCTATTGCGCTTGTATCTTCTGTTTGAGCGCAACATGATTCATCAGCTATAGGTTCAATTGTATCAGAAATTTCAAAAACATAACGATCTGATGTCATAATTGTTTTTGGAGTACTGGTAGAAACGACATAATATGTATATTTACCTATTTCCAAATTAGAGATTGTTATTTCGTGATTAACAATATAATCATCAACACCGTTTACTTCTGTAAAGTTATCAGCTCCATCAGCTTGGTAGTAAACAGCGCTAAGCGAAGCTAAATTTGTTGACCAATTAAAAACAGCGCTTTTTTCGCTGTTATCAATATTAACGGTTATATCGCCAACAAAAGCTATACCATCATTTAAAGGAGTAATAAATGTTGTTCTTGTAGTTTCTTTTGTGACTACACCTTTTGTCGCGCTAACTGTATAATAATAAGTTGTATTCTTATCTAAATTTTCTATTGTTATATTATGATTTTTAGTGTCCTCAAAACTTTCGACTTCTTCTTCCTCGTAATTATCACCTTTTCTATATTTAACTTTGCCAGCAGTTTCCTTATTAGTAGTAAAACTTACCATAACAGAAGTAGAACTTATGTTCATAACAGTTGCATCACCTATCTCAAAATCATCCGCATCGCTTTGATTTAAATAAACATCAAGCGCAGTGCTAGTAGAATTATTATTCTCATCCATTTCAGATATCCAATTCCAATTATCAACTGTTGCTGAAATAGTTATATCTCCATAACTTGTAAAATATCCTGTATAAGATCGTTCAAAAATTTCATCAGGCGCTAAAGGATACTCAATAGAAGGATAAGCATCATTATTTTTTTCAGTTAATGTGAATCCTGGAAAATTTGTTATTATATCATTATCCACCAGCCCTGTGGAATCAGTAAGATAACCATTCCCCGTATTTTTTATTCCTAAAGTAATTATTAAATTATCATTTATAAAAATTTCATCATCATCTACTGAAATTGTTTCAGCTGATACATCAAATTCATCAGCGCCAACTACTGTTATAGTTGCACTACTTGTATTATTATCCTCATTTTTTTCAACCAAATTATTCGCAGTGTCAACAGTAAAAGTTAAATTTTTTTCACCCGCGCTTAAAAATTTTCCTTCATAAATATATTCTATATTTCCTCCCACTGGAATAAGGTTATTAAAAGAAGGTTCAATAAAAGTCAAGCTGGACTTATTAAAATCATCAAATTCTGAGCTGTAAGTAGAAAGTCCATTAGAGCTATTTAAACCGTATGTGCTTGCATTATTCACTTCCACTGTTATTTTGCAAGTCTGTCCAACAGCAGGATGCAACGGAGTAACACTAATATTTTGTATTAAAAAATCATAATAATTTTCATCTTCAGCTAGACATTTTTTTACATTAAATCCAGATACTAAAAAAAATATGCAACAACATAGTAATATTGATATTTTATTTATTTTATATATTCTGATTAACATTTTGGTTTCAATTTTCAAATAGAGCCGTTTGGAAATTGGAAATTGAGCATTCAATGAAAATTTAAAATTTAAAATTGAAAATTCCCCCTCCCCTCCATTATACCATTTTTTATAATTAAAAAACATATATATAAAAAAAGGGCGCAAATTTATTAGTTTGCGCCCATAATGTTTATATTATATTACACCATCTCCAATGAGCATTGCGAAATTACTTCCCTGAAGGAGAAGCAACTATGAAATTATGAATTGATCGGTCAAATCTGCTATTTTTTTATAGCTTAATTTTTTTTGTGGCATTGTTATTTTTGCCGTATCATCTACAACAGTGTTAATCGCATTATTTAATATACATCTTTCCGCATCTGTCAATTTTGGCATTGCTTGCGGCATTATAATAATTTGCCCACTCACATTTTTAGAAATAAATATCTCTTGCGCTCCATATTCTTCATACTTATTTCCTATCCCCATTATTTCTGTATTTTCAACTTTAAGTAATTCAACCACCATTTTTAGAAGTTGATTTTGTTCGTTTGTTAATTTTGGCAAAGTGCCTATAAAAAAAATAACACTTCCATTTTTATCTTTTCGCGCAAGAACATTGCCAAACTCCTTTTTTGACAGGATAATAATCTTTTCCTTCCCAGTTTCAATTTCATTAATCTTTTCTTGCAATTTTGTCTCAATATTTTCTCCATCTTTATATGGAATTTTCGCTAAAATTTTATTTCCTGGAATGCCATAGATATTTTTTTTATTTTGAAACAAAGATAATGGAAATACTAAAAACCATCCATTTTTATGTTTTGTAACATAGACTGTCTCCTGCCATCCATGTTGTTTTACAGTCATAACTTGTTCATTCCCATTCTCAAAATTTCTAATAATATTTTCTAATTCTGCCTTTTGCATTAGATCTAATTCAGGCATTTTTTCAGGAGACACTATTACTCTATTATTTTCTAATTTCTTAAGTTTAATAATTTTCGGAAAAGGTTCTAATTTCCAAAAATCATTTTTAATTGGCCCCATAATAGCGATTTTTGAATTTTCATAATTTTTGCTAATGAAGCAAAAATTTATGTTCATTTCAAGTAAATTGCAGTCTAATCGTTTCCAAACATTAGTTAAAACATAAAAACTATTTTTCCCCAATGCTATCATAGAAGACAAGTCGCTATATTTAATAATACGGTTATTTAAACTTTGCATTTGTGGCATCTCAAATTTCCAATTGTTAGCATTATTACATATTTCCCATTTGTCTCCGACAAAATCATAAATCGCTTCATTGCCTTTGACTTTATAAAAAAATTTTAAAAGCAATTCACTTGATGAAGATTGTTTATGAACCCTTAATTTTAATGGTATAGAATCTGTTTCATGAAACAGAAATTTTTCATAATTGTCCTTCTTTTCCTTTTTAATGAAATCAGTTTGACATCCGCATATATTTAGCAAATTAAAACAATTAATTGTTAGCTTTTTCTGCTTAAAAGATTCAGATGTTACTTTTTTTTCTTTATATATTTTATTTTCTTCCAAAATATATTCACCTCCTTTATTGTTTAGATATCAATTCTAATAAAGCTTTAGCAGCTTCTTCCGGTCCTTTTGATTCCATGCCTTTCAGACCAAGTCGCGTGCGAATTTGCCCTACAAAAATTTTATTTTCAAATGCTTGTTCAAAAAATTGTTTTGCCAATTTTTCATGCAAATCCCTATATTGTACTGCCCCAAAAGGATTAGCAAAATAAACATCATTTACTTCTTGATCATCGGTTGTGCCTTTAGGCAAAGATCTGCCTTGATTAAAAATTTTTAAAGCTTGAGACGTTGAATGAAAATTTTCAATAATTGGATGTTCTTTATCAATATTTTCATAATTATTAGCATAAAGAATGATATCAACAGGAACTCCCTTGTTAATCTTGGCTAATGTAGTTATAGGAATAAGCGCTCGCGAATTAACTTTGCTTGGATTCATAATAATCGCCCTATCAATTTGATCTTCAAAAATATAGCCAGGTTTCAAGTCATCTAAACGGACAAACGCCCCAATTTCAGTTCCATACCCTAAAATCTTATTATCCACAATCTGGAGAGACCCCATATCATCCGCAATAATTTTTTGAATAATGCCAAAAGAACGGAGAGCTTCCAATGTTTCGCTTTTCCCAGCCCCTGTTTTACCTATAATTAACGCATTAAGAGGTCTTTTTCTCTTTTTTCTAGGAATTTGGACAAGCGCTCCATGAAAAGGCAGTATTCCTCTTTTCATTTTTATGATATTATGCAAAGTCAAATCCATTTTTTTCAAATATCCAAAATATCCAAATTCAGGACTTGCGGGAACAGCGCCAACTAAAATATTATTTTTTTCATCATCAAAAAATACTGTAGGCAAATCATATTCTTTTAAAAGCTTCGGAGGAGTTCCATAAACATAAATTGCGTCTGGCTGTTTTGTAATGATTTCCTCATAATCAACTAATTCAAAAAGATTTTCTAAAGAAAATCCTAATTCCATAAACATTTCAGGGAAAAAGATATAAACAGATAAATCTCCTACTTTAGCAGGATAACCAACAAGCCCATTACTGCTAAAATCATTCCAATTTCTCAATGGATTTCTTTCTACTTTTTGAAATTGACCTGTCCTTTTATTCATTGGCGGGTCAAAAACAATAGTGGGATACATAACTGGTTCTCGCATCATTGGTATAGAAGCAAGAAACTTATATTCTTCAGGGCATGGCCAATTTATTTGCGATGTTTTTACTCCTATTTGAACCCCGGCGCAAACTTGCCTATAACCTGTTGGATAATGTCCTGTAATGTGAGCTTGAATATCCCTATAAGACTCCCTAAATGTATCATTAAAGCCGTCTAACATTTTTTTAAAACTGCTAGATGAAGCTACTTTAGGCGCTGAAATATTCTTTCCGTTGCAAACTAAGAATCTTTCAAACTTCCTCCAGAAATTATAAAACCCTTCCACAAAATCGTTCAGTATCTCTGGATATTTTAAAAATCCAACTAATCCGGGACAAGTAGTTTTTACTTGCTTCATACAAAAAATTGATAACAATTGGAAAACGTTTATCAATTGTTCAATCTTTTTATCGCTTATTTTCCCATCAAATATTTGTAACAATTCATCATCTTCGTTTTCTGCTAATTGAGCAATATAACGAGTTATAAGTTCCTTGAAAAAATCGCTTGCTAAGAATTTTTCTTTGCTGTCCCAAAGCTGTTCATCAGAACGTAAGTATAAAATACATTTATTCCCTATAAAAACTGTTTTTATTGGCATTTCTATGCCCCCCTTTCTTTAATTGTTAAAGGTCAAAATTGTTTTATTAAAATCATCTTATCACAAATATATAAAAAAGCAAATTATTCTCCCTTGACATTATAGTATTAAAACAATAGTATATATATTGAACCTTAACAGTAATTTACTGTTCATTACAATATAACCAAAAAAGGGTCGCCTATGCGTAAAGCTTCGGCTGACCAAGGGAGGAAAAAATGACAAAAGAAGAAATTAAAAAATGGATTAGAGAAAACAATATAAGTGATATTATTTTTCAATTCACTGATATTGCAGGCAATCCAAAGGGACCTGAGGTAAGTAGTAGTAAGTTTGAATCCATTATTGCAGACGGCGGAGCAACGGTTGACGCCTCCTCAATTGAGGGTCTCGCCCGAGAAGAGGAAGGTGATGATATGTTCGCAAAACCGGATAAAACTTCTTTTTATTTATTGCCTTGGCGAAAAAATAACATTGGAAATGTCGGTTGTTGTATCTGCGACATACACATACCAAACGGAAGTCCTTTTGACGGCGATCCTAGATATGTTTTAAAGAAAACACTTAAAAAAGCCAAAGATATAGGCTACCAATATATTGTAGCTCCTGAGTATGAATTCTTTTTATTTTTAGCTGATGAAAAAGGGCAAGCTGTATTTAAAGATGGTCGCCCTATTCCGATTGATACAAATGGTTATTTTGATATAGATGGCGCTGGGACAGAATGCCTAAGAACCATTATATATACTTTAAAAAAAATGGGAATCAATGCAGATAAAGCACACCATGAAGTCGCTCCCGGACAGTATGAAATAGGTATACCACATGGTCCAGCGTTGGATATCGCAGACCAAATCATGATGATAAAAATCACGACTAAAGCCATAGCAAAAAAATTTGGTTTTTACGCATCCGATATGCCTAAACCGCTTGAAGACGACAATGGAAGCGGGATGCACTTTCATCAAAATTTAATTGACAAAAATGGAAACAATATTTTTTTTAACGATAAAGAACCTTCAGCCCTTTCTGAAAAAGCGCTATATTTTCTTGCCGGACAGCTTGAACATATAGATGAAATTCTACCGATACTAGCTTCCCATGTTAACTCATACAAGCGGTTAGTGCCAAACTTTGAAGCCCCTGTTTATAAAACATGGGCGAACAGTAATAGATCATCGCTAATAAGAGTACCTTCATTTAAACCCAAGTCTGCGCGCATAGAACTAAGATGCGCAGACCCAGAATGCAATCCCTATCTAGTCTTCTCAGCACTATTGGAAGCCGGTTTACGAGGAATTAAAGAAAAAATTCTCCCTCCTAAATCAATAGAAAAAAATCTTTTTAAGATGTCTCAAGAAGAAAGGAGTGAGTTATCCATAATGTCTCTTTCTCAATCTTTGGAAAAAGCATTAGAATATTACAAAACAAGCAAACTAGTCAAAAATACTTTAGGAAAACATGCATTTAAGATGTTCCTTAATTTGAAAGAAAAGGAATGCAACTTTTCTAACACTTCTGTAAATAGCATTGATTTTAAAATGTCCTTTTAATTTTATATCTTTAACAATGGCATCCTATACTATTTATAGGGTGCCTTTTCTTTAATTAAAAAAGGATTACGATAAATTATATTATTTATTATCGTAATCCTTACAATTTAATTAAACAACCTTAATTTCTATATTCATTAAAATCAAGATTTAATACTTCGCACAACTCTTTAGGAAAATCTTTTTTGCTGCATCCGTGTGTGCAACCCGCATTTATTAATGGTTGCCTATCTTCAAGGGTTACGGTTACAGCAAAAATTGGAATTGTCTCAGGTAATTTTGCTGAAATTTTTTTTACTAAACTTATCGTGTTAATCTCATCTGAATTAATGTGTGAAATAATCGCAACGGCATTCAATATTTCGTAATTATTTTCAAATATTTTATTCGCCTCTTCAAGTGTTTTAGCAAATAAAATTTTTACTATTCCATCTAATTGTTTGAGGTATTCTATCCTCCACTTTGCATTGCCTTCTATAATCAAAACTTTTTTTAATTGCATCTTCATTTCCTCCATCTATATGGTTGTTTAATATTAAGAACAACCCCCCTTTATAAAAAGTGCCGAAGGAGGGACTTGAACCCTCAAGCTCTTGCGAGCAATGGATTTTGAATCCATCGTGTTTACCAATTTCACCACTTCGGCTAAAAGAGTAGCGACGAGAGGGATCGAACCTCTGACCTAAGGGTTATGATTCCTTCGCTCTAACCAACTGAGCTACGTCGCCATATAGTATAAGTTTGTAAAAACTAATCCTCGCGAATACACGCGAAAGATATGCCACAATAAAATACTCATAACTTCCTTATCCTGTGAATGTGGCATCACGCGAACATACACTAAAAAATATTGAAGTTATATAAATTTAGCAATTATTAGAGAATATGTCAACTAATGCGTCGCGCAAGATATGCATGGATCATAAGCTCTTATTAAAAATTTAATTTTATCAGGTGAAAAGTTTTTATTATCTGTTAAATATAATACCATATCAGCTTCAAGATTATTTAAAGATTGAGCTGTTGGCGCTATAATATTACAATTTTTAATTTTACCATTTTTATCAAGCTCATATTGATGGAATAGAATACCCCTTGGAGCTTCGCAAATAGCAGATCCCTTAAATGTCGTCTCAGCAGATTGATTCATCTGCTTAAATGGCTTATGGATAGCGGGAGTAATACTTTTTAATATAGACTGTTTTTTTAATTCATACTCAAGAACCTCCATAAAATGAACGAGTTCAATCGCCTGAGCCAAAATGTTATAAAAACTATTAAAATTTAGCAATTCTTTTTTATTTCTCTTAAAAATTTTTTTAGCTTTAGAACTTAATTTTGAATAATTATTATTTATTCTTGCTAATGCTCCTACCATATAATTATCCCCATCTATTTTTGTTCTTTTAGTGACATTCCCAGATTCAAATTCCTTAACACCCTCTAAAAAATTTTGTGGTTTTATAATTCCATTACTACCATTCTTAAAAAGAGGGTTGTAGTCTAGCATATAGCTCACCACACCATCATAAAAGGCATATCCCTTATTTTTTAAACTAAGATAAATAGTTTTATTTTTTAATTTTGGATAACTTAAATTTTCAAAAAAATCAGCAAGCTCAACGGCTGTTTTTAATAATTCTTTCGCCTCTTTATGCAAATTTTTTAAATCAGATTGAGTAGGCGCTACATTAAAACCGCCTATCACGCTATTAATTGGATGTATTGCTCTGCCACCGATTATTTCTACTACTTTATTAACAAAATTACGGATAGTGATAGCTTTTTTGCCTTCTTTTGGAAATTTTTTCAGCAACTTAAAATTGTCGCTCATCTTAAAAAAATCAGGCAGACTGCAAAAATATAAATGCAAAGCATGGCTTTGGACAATCTGCGAAGCAAGCATAATTTTCCTTAAATTTAGAACGGCATCTGAAACTTTAATATCTAAAGCATCCTCCATCGCTTTTATTGAAGTTAGATTATGAACAACTGGACAAATTCCGCAGATGCGAGATGTAATAATAGGAGCTTCTGAATAATCTCGCCCAATTAAAATTCCTTCTATCAACCTTGCTCCTTCCTCAACTATAACTTTCGCCTCTTTCACATTCCCATTCTCCAGCGCGGCTTGAAAACTGATATGCCCTTCTAATTTGTTTATTTCATTTATTTTTATTCTCATAATGTTTTTTATAGTATTCCAAATACTCTCCGCTTTTTATTTTTTTCCACCACCATTCATTATTTTTATACCATTCAACAGTCAATTTAATTCCTTTTTCAAAGTCAACTTCTGGTTTCCATCCTAAAGCTTTTATTTTTTCACAATTAACAGCATATCTCTGATCATGCCCTGGTCTTAAACCTTGCACTGGCTTTTTTAAGTTTTCTGGCTTGCCTGTTAGCTCCAAAATTTTATTAGTTAATTCTAAATTAGTTATTTCTGGATTGTTATTAGCTCCTACATTGTAAGCTTCTCCAATTTTTCCTTTATGGAAAACCAAATCTATAGCTCTGCAATGATCAGTAACATAAATCCAATCCCTAATTTGCGCGCCTCCATCATAAACTGGCAGTTCTTTATCTTCCATCGCATTAGTAATAAATAATGGAATAATTTTTTCAGGATAATGATATGGTCCATAATTATTAGTTCCCCTCGTAATAGTAACTGGCAAATCAAAAGTGCGAAAAGCGGCTAAAACTTGATGCTCGCCACCCGCCTTGCTTGCTGAATATGGGCTAGATGGACGGAAAACGTCATCTTCTTTAGAAAATCCTTGTAAAATATCACCATACACTTCATCAGTTGACACTTGATGAAATCTTTTTATCCCATAATCTTTAACTGCCTCTAATAAAACATAAGTTCCTTCAATATCAGTTTTAATGAATGCCAGCGGATCATAAAGCGAGCGATCAACATGAGTTTCAGCCGCAAAATTTATTATTCCGTCAACGCCATCCCCAATAGCTTTTTTGACATCCTCCGCGTTCGCGATGTCTCCTTTTACAAATGTATATCGTCTAACGCTCCCACCCTTACTAAGGGGGGGATAAGCCTGCCCCCTCCAATTCGGCGGGCAGGCGCCGTGTTGGCGGGGGGGGGTATTAGGGGTGTGTTGCCCCCCATATTTCGCCTCTACATCTTTTAAATTGTCCAAATTGCCGGCGTAAGTCAATTTATCTAAATTAACAATTTCATAATCCTGATATTTTTCCAGCATATATCTTATAAAATTGCTACCAATAAAACCAGCTCCTCCTGTAATTAGTAATCGCATATTTTTTGCATACGCATTGGTGACAGTCACCTATGCTAATAAGTATCTATAACTAACTAAAGTTTTAAAAGTAAAAAAAATTTGTGTATCAGATAACTTTATAGGTGACTGTCACCCACAAAATTCTTTTCATTATATACTACTATCCTAACATAAAACTATCTGCAAATCAACGGCAAAAAAAACGCCCATACAAGATAATGAAATCTAGTATGGGCGAAATGAACTTTAAATGATCGGGGTTGGAGAGGGTATCATAGTCTAGGACGCTAGGAGGGCTGTGGCACCCTAAATGTCGCTACATATGCTATGCTTATTCATCCTCAAATTGGCGTTTTACTTTTTTTTCTTCTTCCAGAAATGCTTTTGCTACATCAAGCATTCTATCCGCGACATTTACTGCCTCCCTAACTTTAAGTTTTTTATAAACCTTGAACCAAGTATTCCAGTTTTTACTAGTTGCAACGTATCGCATATTATACGGCTGATTGAATTCTTCGCATAATGTAGATATCGCAAAAAAAAGATAATGGATTTGGGATTTATCGCAATAGTCCTTTAAAACCTCTGATTGTCCAACCGTTTGCCATTCACCTTTTTGTTTAATCAATCCTGATAAAATAGGCTCAATAATATTCACACACACCCGAACTGTCTTAAAATCTATTCCCATTTTACATTCCTCCTTTAAAAGGTTATAATATAGTTATACTTCTCAAATTATCAAAGATCAGTTAATTTTTTATAATACAACGTAAAAATAAATATGTCAAGGTCAGCATTAACATTAAAATCCACAATAAAATACATTTTTTATTTATTTGTCTTTCTGCTACCATGGCAGATTAGATATATTTATGAAAAAGGAACATTAAACAGCGAGTTTTGGGAGTATGGGACAAAGAGTTTATATGCAATAGAACTGTTGTTGTTAATTATAATAATATTGTATCTTGCTGGATCCGCTTACTATATTATAAAAGCGGATTTTTCTAAAAAAAATAAATCATCTAAATTTTTTTCTAATTCAAAACAAATTCTTTTAGCTATTTTATTTTTAATATGGGCATTGCTTTCTGTCGCATGGTCTAAAAATGTTTCGTTAGCATGGTATAGATGGACAATATTGATGCAAGGAATAATTGTTTTTTTATTTTTAGCGAAAAAAATTGTAAATCCGCGCAAAGTTTTTTTATTTTTCACAGCAGGCGCTATTATTCAATCAGTTTTTGGAATTTATCAATTTTTTGTCCAGCAGATTCTACCTAATAAATGGCTAGGTATCGCTGAACAGTTTCCGGCAAAATTTGGAGTATCAGTAGTTCAAGTTGGTGATCAAAGATGGTTGCGGGCTTATGGTTCTCTTCAGCATCCTAATATTTTAGCCGCTTATTTAGGTGTAGCGCTGTTGTTGCTTATCCTTTTTATGCCACACTTTTTTAAGGAGAATAAAATTGAATCCGAAGATCTAGTAAAAGAGAAAGCTATTCAAGAAGGAAAAAAGTTTGGAATATCGCTGATTATATTTTTATTAAGCATAGGTATTATATTAACATTTTCGCGCGCTGTTTGGCTTGGAATGGCAGTCGCGATAATAATACTTGTAATTTATTTAGTGAAGAATAAGAAGTTAAAAAATATTTTTAGTATCCCAGCTATTGGATTTATAGTATTGTTTTTTTTAACCCTGTTTATGTTAAAAGAGCCAATTTTGGCGCGCGTTACTGGAAATGAACGACTTGAAATAAAATCAAACCAAGAACGGATGCTTTCTTATAAAGATGGTTTGGGAATTATAAAAGATAATTGGCTGTTAGGAACTGGAATAGGGAATTACACTTTAGAATTGTATAAAAAAAATCCCAATCTTTCCTCTTGGGATTATCAGCCAGTCCATAGTATGTTTATGTTAATATGGGCTGAATTAGGCATTATCGGCTTGATAATTTTTTTAGTATTTATTTTTCAAATAATTAAGCTGGCATTAAAGGAAAAATTTGTTTTAGCTTTAATTATTTTTTTGCTAATAATCTCTTTGTTTGACCATTATTTTTGGTCATTATATTTTGGAGTAATTTTGTGGTGGTTTGCGATGGGGAGCATATTAACTGCTCACTCTCTATTGTGTTGTCATTCCGCGCTTGACGCGGAATCCAGGATAGAAGACTTTTAGATCCCGCTCGTCTTGATTCAAGCCGAAGCGGACATAATCGTTGCTACGATTTGTGGGATGACACAAATATTTTAAAGAATTAGTTAACCACAGTGAGAAGTTAAACTGTTACGGAATGTTCCTCAATAGCTTACGATCATCATATCTAATAATGTCTCAATATTAAGATTAGTTGTTTTAGATTTTACATCAATCTGCAAAATTTTATTGTAGATTTTTTTTAATATTGACATATCATACAGTCTCGCCTGAGACAGCAGTTTTTGAACAACAAAAGGATGCATTTTTAATTTACCGCTTATTTCATAAGAGGAAGAATTTACATTTCCTGATGTGAGTAAGTAATCTTTTATTTCCAGTAGAAGTCTGTATTGCCGTGTAAGCATAACCATAATATACATTATATTCGCTCCGGAATGTAGCTGTTCAGCTAATAATTGAAATGCTAATTTTTTATTTTTATTGCCTATGGCGTCAGTTAAATTGAAAATATTATCATCATCTTTTGTTCTTACAAGCGCGTTTATATTTTCTATTGATATATTCTTGTCATAACTTGCAAGTTTATTGATTTCATTATTCATTTGCCATAAATTATTTCCTATTTTATTGATAAGTAGGGGCACGGCGTGCCGTGCCCCTACTGCCTGACCATTTATTTCCGCATTATTCTCAGTTACTTTTTGAATAATCCATTTTTTAAGTTGCATATCATTAAGAAAATTAAATTCTTGTTGATAAACTTTAATAGGATTTTTTTTATTGGTTAAATATTTAAATAGAGCCTTTCTTTTATCTGGAGCGTCTTCTATAAAAATTATTACATTCTCTTGCGGGTAATTTTCGGTTTTTAGAAGCTGTATTATCTGTTGTTGTAAATCATCTTTTTTATTTTGAGATATAATATTTTTAAAAATAACCATTCTTTCCTTTGCTATAAAAGGCATAGTGCTTACTTCTTTTTTAAAATCAGCGAAAGTTAAATTGTTATTATCAATTTCTGCCAAATTTAAATTACCGCCTTCAATTTTTTTTAAGAATGCGTTTTTTATTCCTTTTAATTTTTGATAGCTTCTGAAAGTATCAGCGCCATATAGGAATATTATCATATTTGGGATTTGTAAATCGCTCCCCCTCCGTAAGGGGGAGGTGGGAGTAAAGTCTATAAAGAATTCCTGAAACTATGTGGAGAGATTTTTTTTGTTATTCCAGCTAATTTTGCGTATTTTTTTACTATCCGTTGAATGCTTCTGCATGTTAAAGGAGCGTATTTTGTTGGGGCGTATTGCGATACGCCCTTACTGTCCCGTTTGTTTTTTGCTTTGTCATGACTAACGAATAGATATTTAGATTTATCAGTTCGTATATCTAAATATTTTTTTATCCAATATTTAGCTTGATTAGATAAGTAAACTGTTTTTGATTTGTCATTGTTTTTAATCAGTAATTTATTAGAATTATTTTGTATTTGTTTTGTTTTAAGATTAGATAATTCAGAAACACGCAAGCCAGTTGAAAATAAAGTTTCTAAAATAGCCTTGTCACGGAGCATTATAATTTTATTGTTTTCTGAGGATTCAGCTGGGCGTGCGTCCCCCTCCTTTCGGAGGAGGGGGTTTGGGGGTGGTGTGGTCAATAGTGGCGCGTTCAAAAGTCGTTCCAATTCACTATTTTTAATAGATACAATATTTTGTTCAGGCATTTTATATAGTTTTATTTTTATTGGATCTAAAATCTTAAAATTCGCGCGATTTAGATATTTCAGAAATGATCGTAGAGCTATGAGGTGATAATTTTGTGTATTTTTTTTAAGACATTTTTTATTATTATCCTTGAATTTGTTAAGCCAGTTTTTGTATTTTTCTATGTCATTAGCAGTTATTTTTTTTATATCAGAAATACCATTATTGTTTGCCCATTTAAAAAATCTGGATAAATAAAAATCATAATTTTTTGAAGTTGTAGGGGCGTATTGCAATACGCCCTTGTCGCAACGTTTCTTTTTGGTTTCAAGATATTCTAAAAATTGAAGGATATGTTTCTTCATATTATTATTTTACGACATAAACTGCGAATATGCAAGCTGTTGCGTATGTCCCACTAATTATAGATGACTGTATTGCCTCCCAAAACCTTGACATATCTGGTGATATTGTTATTATATAAAGATAATACGGGCGCATAGCTCAGTTGGTTAGAGCGTTACACTGATAATGTAAAGGTCCATGGTTCAACTCCATGTGCGCCCACTAAGAATAGAAGTTTGTTGATGGAAAAAAAGTTAATGGTTCACCCCGCCATAAAGGCGGGGTGCCCTGTGTTTACCACAGGTTCAACTCCATGTGCGCCCACCTTCTATAGGTTAATAATAAATAACATCCGCCAAATCGGCGGATTAAAACAATAACAAATGATAAATTATAAATGATAAAACAGGGTAGTATAAGCTATTAGGGGACTGTTGCCGAATACCTATTTGTCCTAAAAGAGTATTCGGCAATCGTCCCTTTTAAAATTCTTATTTTTAAGGTAAAATATAAGTATGTATTGGATAAATTTTTTACATTTTTACCAGCCGCCTACAATGGAAAGAGAAATAGTTGAAAAAGCGGCTAACGAAAGCTATAGATTTATTTTGGATAAACTGGAAGAATATCCTGATTTTAAAGTTACAATAAATATTTGTGGCACACTTACTGAAACGTTAGATAAATATGGATATGGAGGGTTTTTAAAAAGATTGAAAAAATTAGTCAAAAAAAAACAAGTTGAACTAACTTCTAGCGCTGCGTTTCATCCTTTTTTTCCAATGATGCCAGAAAGTGAAATTTTATATCAAATTGAAACAAATAATGCAATTAATAAAAAATATTTTGGTAAATTATATAAACCGTCTGGTTTTTTTATTCCAGAAATGGCATATAATAAAAAAATTGCTAAAGTTATTTCTCAATGGGGCTATAAATGGACAATCCTTGATGACATTCATTTAGGAGGTGTAATGGGGAATGTAAATTATAATAAAGGACATATTATAAAGGGCATGGATTTAAAAGTCATTTTTCGCAGGAGAAAAATATCTAAAAGTTATGTGCCAGAAAAAGTTTTAGAGATGTTAAAAAATAGCAAGATGCCAAGAAATTTAATTACAGCCACTGACGGAGAATTATATGGTCATCATTATCGCGATCAAAATGGATATTTAACAGAGATATTACAGAATAAAGAAATAGAAACAATAACAGTATCAGAATTTTTTAAAAAAATCAAAATATGGGAAGAAGTGGATCTTGTGAATGCTTCTTGGGAATCTTCAGAAAAAGAAATTAAAAGCGGTGAGCCATATATTTTATGGAATAATTCACATAATAAAATACAAAAAGAACTTTGGAAATTGGCAATATTAGCATTAAAGACAGCAAATAATCATAAATCAGATATAAATTATGGGTGGGCAAGGGATCATTTGAATAAAGGATTAGCAAGTTGCACATTTTGGTGGGCAGCTGGAAGAGATTTTAAAAGTTGCTTTGGTCCTATATCATGGAGC
>JBHPIX010000017.1:0-19936 GCA_042568285.1 Patescibacteria group bacterium
TGACGAGTTAAAATTTATTCTAATTTTTCTAAAAGGCAGATCAATATCGTCGTGTATTATAATTATGTTTTCAGGATTTAATTTATAGAAATTCGCAAGTCGCGATACTGCCAAACCAGAATTATTCATATAAGTTAATGGCATTGCTAAAATAATTTTTTGATCTGCAATTTCTGTTTTAGCTATGTAAGATTGAAATTTTGGATAATTTTTTAATTTTAAATTATATTTATCAATAATTTCTCCAATAACAGCAAACCCGACATTATGTCTAGTTTTTTCATAGTTTATTCCAGGATTACCAAGACCGATGATTAGATACATTTTAGATTTTAGATTTTAGATTTAAAATAATCGTAACTACTCATCACCAGCATAGATTTATAGCTAAAATTTACTATTTTTTTCACTGCGGAACTCGCTATCGCTCAAACAGTCCTCGCTGTAAAAATAGTAAATTTTAGCTATAAATCGGATAAAACATTTTACTACTGAATAGTTACAAATAATCTAAAATTATTAGTTTTCTTGCCCCAATACAATAAGTATATCCGCAGTTGTACTAGCTGTATTTATCCAAACAGGAAAATTGTATGATATGTCAGCATCTAAATTTTTTTGCAGTAATGAAACAGTATTCTTGAAATCATTTGGATTAAATGCGTAAATCGTAGTTTTTGCGCGATTTTGTTTTAATGCGTTGCCTATTTTAATTACATTTAATCCATCATTTTTTAAATTTATTGAGGTTTGGGACGCTAATCCATTGATTTTTGTCCCATTTTGAATTTCTATTTCAGCCTTTTCTTTAAGTGTGCTAGATAAGACTTCATTTTTTTTAATCTCTTTTTGCGCATTTGTAAAAACATTTTCTGCTAACATCTGTATCTCGCTAAAATCGCCAGAAGTTGTTTCTAAAACATAAGCAGTTTGCCCATTTTCTAATGTAATATAAGAGTCTTTTAATAATCCATCATAGCCATTATGTAAAACTTTAGTTGTAATTTTGCTTGTATCAATTTCCTTGCTCATTTTTATAAATTGAGTAATTTCAGACACTTTCATATCAGTTGAAATATTTTTACGAAGATCATTTAATAACTGGATAACTTTTTTAGGATTAAGAAGCGTTTTTAAAGAAAGAGTTTTTTCTTTTACCGCGGTTAATATTTTTTGTTGCCTTTTTGCCCGCGCAAAATCAGAGCCTTCTATTCCTAAACTATGTCTTGAACGAGCATATTTTAAAGATAACGAACCATCCATGCATTGATATCCTTTTTCTATTTTTAAATATTCAAATCTATCTGAGATTGGATAAGATAATTCTTTGCCTAATATAGGATATTTGTAGTCAATTAAATCATTCTCAACATCTAAGCAAATTTTTCCTAAATGGTCTATTATTTTTTCAAATCCCATAAAATCCATCCTTACATAATAGTGGATTGGTTGCCCTGTAATATTTTCTATAACTCCTGTTATAAGTTCAATTCCTTCTCCTTTAGAGTTATATTCGCCAAAAGCGTGCGCAGTGTTTATCTTAAAAAATCCATAATCCCTTATTGGAACAGATAAGTCTCTAGGAATTGATATTAATGATACTTGTTTTGTAGAAGGTTTTAAGCTGGCTAGAATAATTGTGTCAGTAAGCTGACCGCCTTCATGATTTTCTCCACCTATTCCCAAAATTAAAATATTTATTCTGTCATCTTTTGCTCCGTTTAGATTATTTTTTTTTATATCAATAAAATTACTTAGTTGATTAAGAATATTAAATTTTTTTATTGAATTTAAAAAGTTAAAGCCGAATGAATTAGATTCAGAACCAGTATTGTTAGCAGTAGAAGATTTTGCAAGTATAATATTTAGAGAATAGGGAATAGTAAAAATAGTAACAATCAAAACAAAAGATATTACCCATTTGAATAACCTTTTTTTTTTAAAACTTTTTTTAAATAATTCTTTTTCTTCTAAAAAATTTATATAATTATCAGGCATGATTTTATAAGTAGTTTTGATTTAAAAATAATTTTATTATAATTCTAAGAAACTGTCTGAAATGCTATTTTTCTACTTCGTCTAACCCTTCTATTTTTCTTTTTAATATAGGAATTATTTTTTTAAAATCTATTATTTCCTGCATACCGCCTTCCATATCTCTAATCAATATAGTTTTATCTAATACTTCTTTTTGTCCAAGTATTAGTGTGAATTTAACTTTTGATTTATTGGCTATTTCTAATTGAGCTTTAAGTCCATTTTGAGAAAGGGATTCAATTGCATTAATATTATTTTTATGCAATTCTTCAAATAACTTTAGACATTTCATCTTTGCTTGTTCTCCTAATTGAGCTAAAAAAATAGTAGGATTTTTATGCTGTGGCATTTGGCGACCATCTTTTTTTAATTTTAGAATTACCCTTTCTATCCCAATAGAAAAACCAGCTCCTGGTGTTGGCTTACCACCTATATTTTCAATTAAATTATCATATCTTCCTCCTCCACACAAGCTATTTTGAGATAGATCCTTTTCATTTTTTTCATCGTCAGGCCATATTTCAAATACTGTTCGCGTATAATAATCCAATTCTCTGACTAAATAAGGATTTAAATAATAAGCAATATCCAGCTCATCTAAATATTCTAATAATTTAACGAAATGTTTTTTGCAATCTTCACATAGCCAATCTATGATTTGAGGGCATCCTTCTTTTTCCGCTTGGCAACTTTTTTCTTCGCAATTCATTATGTTTAGAGGATTTTTATATATTTTTTTTTTGCAGTCAGGGCATATACGTGTTTTTTTTGTTTTAAAAAATTTAGAAAGTTCTTGAATATAATTTTCTCTGCATTCAATACATCCAATACTGTTAATTTGCAAAGTATTTTTTATTCCAACCCCATTAAAAAAATTTTTACAGGCTAATATTAATTGAGCGTCTGTTATAGCTTGTCCATCTCCTATAATCTCAAATCCTGCTTGGTTAAATTGTCTATATTTTCCTGATTGAGGTTTTTCATATCTAAATAATCTATCTATATAACATAGCTTTATTGGTTGGGTGAGTGTGTGCATGCTATGCTTAATATAAGCTCTCGCAATTACAGGAGTGTTATCAGGTTTTAGGCAAACATTATTTCCGCTAGGATCAGAAAAGGCAAATAATTTTTTTGTTACAATATTACTTTGTTTTCCTAGCGCTTTTTGGAACAAGCTTTTTTCTTCAATAGTTGGAGTGTCTATCATCTTGAACCCATATTTTTGACTTATTTCTTTTATTTCTTTTTTTATAAAATCCCAATAAATTTGTTCATTAGGTAAAATGTCTTTCATTCCTCTTTGAATAGAAGGTGTTTTTATTTTTGTTACAGCTTTTTGTGGAGCTATTTTGTTTTGTATTTTAGCGTGTCTTCCCATAATATTAAATTATAGATTATATTCGTGGTTTTTTAGTAAATCCACTTTATCTAATGGCCAACCTCTTAGAAAAACTTTTCCTATAATTGATTCTTTCTTAATAGGTCCAAAATTTCTAGAATCCAAGCTTTTATTTCGGTTATCGCCCATGACATAATATTGATTTTCTTTTAATTCAATTATTTCATTTCCAGTTGTTATTTCATCAGATGATAAATAAGGCTCTTCTATAATAATGCCGTCTTGATGAGAGCTGTTATAAATTTGGATTTTATGATCGTATATTTTTATAGTTTCATTAGGAAGCCCCAGAATTCTTTTTATGAAATATTCTTTTTGATTTCTAGGATTTTTAAAAATTATAATGTCTCCGCGCATAGGATCTTTTAGCCGATATACTAATTCATTTACAATTAAATATTCATTCTCATGAAAATTTGGTTCCATTGAAGCGCCTTTTACATAAAATGGTTGAATTACAAAATATCTTACAGGAAGAATAATAGCTAAAGAGATTATAACTGTTTTAATTAAATCAGCTATAAAACTAATAGAGGATCTAACCCATGCGGTTTTTTCTATAGTTTCTCCCATTTCCCACTCAATGTCTTCCTCTGTATTATTTGAAGGTTTTTTACTTTCTTTTAAAATAGACATAATATAGTAATTTTTAGAATTTATAAAATTAATATTGTAAAATAAAATTTAGCGCGTAGATTAAGTGGCTAATAATATATCATTAACATATCATATTTTTTTAGTTTCGTAAAGGGTGGATATTGAGGGAAAAATTTTTGTTTCCAAACTCTTTTTTAAAAATTAGATAAAGAAAAAAATTGACTAAATATATTTTAATGCTATACTATAAATATGGATAATCTAAAAGAACAAATAAATTATTGGAAAAAATCCGCGGAACGGAACTGGGATACTACTTTAAGTTTGTATAAGACCAAGCATTATGATTCTTGTCTTTTCTTTTGCCATTTAACACTGGAAAAATTATTAAAAGGATTAGTTGTTAGACAAACAAATAAAACAGCTCCTTTTATTCATGATTTAGAAAAGTTGGCAAATACGGCATAATTAATTTTTTCAAAGGAAGATATAAAAAATTTAAGGACTATAACACAATTTAATGTGGCAGGACGTTATAGTGATGCCAAGTTTGCGTTTTATAAACAATGTACTAAAGAGTATACTAAAAAATATCTTAATATTTCCCAAGATTTAATTATATGCCTAAAAAAAGAATACCTAAAACATTAGAAAAGAAAATTTATGAATATATTGATATTCTGAAAAAAGATAATCTGCCGATAAACAAAGTTATTTTGTTCGGCTCTTACGCGAAAGGGACTCAACACAAATGGAGTGACGTTGATTTATGTATAATATCTCCAAAATTTAAAAATCCAATGAAAGCAATGGATTATCTTTGGCAAAAAAGAATTTTTGATATGAAATATACAATTGAACCCATTGGCTTTAATCCAAAAGATTTTAATGATAAATATAGCTCCATCATTCATGAAATAAAAACTACAGGAATTGAAATTTTGTAATTTTTTGCAACATCACATAACATCACTGATTCTCTAAAAATTACTAAAATTTCATAAAACCGTTTTTAACCATTGCATAGAATGGTTTTTTTTGCTAATATGATATATATGTTCAATGATGAAAATCCTCTCAATAGGGTGATAGATCCTAATCAGAAAGACGAAGATCAGAAAATAGATTTTTCTTTACGGCCGAAAATATTGGAGGATTTTGTTGGGCAGAGGAAAATTAAGGATCATTTGAATATTGGAATACAAGCGGCTAAGCAAAGAGGCGATAGTTTAGATCATATTTTACTTTATGGCGGACCTGGTTTGGGAAAAACAACAATGGCGAATATAATCGCTAAAGAAATGGATAGTAGTATAAAGGTTACTTCAGGTCCTGCGATAGAAAGGGCTGGTGATTTGGCTGCGATTTTGACTAATCTTGAAAATGGAGATATATTATTTATTGATGAGATACATCGCTTAAACAAACTGGTAGAAGAAATTTTATATCCCGCGATGGAGGAATATGTTCTTGATATTATTGTCGGGAAAGGACCATCAGCAAGAACACTTAGACTGGATTTGCCAAAATTCACAATAATTGGAGCGACAACAAGAATGAATATGCTTTCATCTCCATTGAGAGGCAGATTTGGCAATATTATACATTTTAATTTTTACGAGGATAAAGATATAGAAAAAATTATTAGCCGTTCAGCAAATATTTTAGATGTTTCTCTGGAATCAGACGCAGTGATAGAAATAGCTAAAAGGGCAAGAAAAACACCTCGTATCGCAAATAGATTGCTTAAACGAGCGCGAGATTATGCTGAAGTGAAGGGTGATGGTATAATAAACTTAAATTTAACATGTTTGGCAATGGATTTGCTGGATATTGACAATTTGGGACTTGACCAAACTGATAGAATGATTTTAGAGGTGATTATTGATAAGTTTAGCGGCGGTCCTGTCGGTCTAAATACTATAGCTGCCGCAACATCTGAAGAGATAAGCACAATAGAGGAAATTTATGAGCCGTTTTTAATTCAGTGCGGATTTTTAGATAGAACACCAAGAGGACGAGTAGTAACTGATAATGCTTATGAGCATTTGGGGAAGAGCTGAGACAAATTTTAAATTGCACAAATTTTAAATTTTAAAACAATTTTAAATATCAAATAACAAATTTTAAAATTCATTTCGTTGTTTTGTGATTTATTATTTATAATTTAATATTTTTTTAAAATTTAAAATTTAAAATTAAAATAAATATTATGTACGACTTAATAATAATTGGTGGCGGACCTGCTGGAGTAACAGCCGCAATTTACGCGGCAAGATATAAGTTAAATTTTCTTCTTATATCTGATTCTGTTGGCGGGTGGCTTAATCAAATACATAAAATGGAAAATTATCCCGGGTATGTTTCAATATCAGGGTTTGATTTGATACAAAAATTTAATGAACAGCTTAAATATTTAGAAGTAGAAATAATAAGTGAAAAAGCTGTTGAAATCTCGCGACTGGAAAATAAGAATTTTGAAGTTAAGACGCACGCAAATCAAAGTTTTCAATCCAAAACTGTTATTGTCGCGGCAGGCAGTCATAAAAGAGAATTGGGTGTTTCTGGCGAAAAGGAATTTTTAGGTAAAGGAGTTTCTTATTGCGCTATATGCGATGGAGCGTTTTTTAAGAATAAAAAAGTCGCTGTTGTTGGCGGAGCGAATTCCGCTGTAAGCGCCGCTTTAATGCTTTCTGACATCGCAAGTGAAGTTTATATAATTTATAGGAAAGAAAAATTAAGGGCTCATAAAGCATTAGTTGATAAAGCTGAAGAGGCTGATAATATAAAAATTCTTTGTTGCAGGAATATAACTAAAATTAATGGAGGAAGCAAGGTGGAATCAATTGAATTAGATGAAACATATCAAGATAAGAATCTTTTAGAGGTAGATGGAGTTTTTATAGAAATAGGGCATATTCCCACAGTTGATTTTCTTGAAAAAATGGGAGTAGAATTAGATGAACAAGGTCAAATTAATGTTGATGTTCATGGAAAAACAAACATAGAGGGGATTTTTGGAGCGGGAGATGTGTCAAATGGGCAGGGAAATTTAAAACAAGTTATTACTGCCGCGGCTTCAGGCGCGCTTGCGGCGACTGGGGTTAATGAGTATTTGAAAAATTTATGATTTTAGATTGAAGATTTTAGATTGAACTCCTATATATTTTAATTCATAAATTTATAGAAGAAATCAAAAATCGAAAATCATAAATCAAAAATCTATTAATATGTCTTTAAGAAAAAAAATAATAATAGCTATCCTTATCTTTTTGTTATGTCCAGCTTTAGTCATAACTGTAATTGCTCAAGAAGATAATACGGAGAACATTGAACAATCTCAAACTCAAGAAGAAATAATTAAGGATACTGGAATACAAAATTATGAAACTGAGGATGTTGAAGACGATTCTTATGACGGCACATTTTTTAGAATTGGTGAAGATTTGCAGATTGACAATGATGTAAATGGAGATGTTATAGTGATAGCAAAAAGTTTAACAATTAATGGAAATATTAATGGCGATGTTATAGCTGTTGTTGCTGAAACTATAGAAATAAATGGAATTGTTTCTGGCGATGTAAGAATCGCGACAAAAAATATTATATTAAATTCAAAGATAGGTAGAAATATAAATGCCTTTTCTGTAAATTTACAGTTAGGAAAAGACGCGATTGCAGGTGGAGATATTTTAATGTCCAGTAATTATTTTAAAAATGAAGGAATAATAGAAGGAAGTATAAAAGGTAATATAGAAAATGTTGAAATATCTAATTTAATTGGAGGAGATGTTGATATTGATTTGGGAGATAAAGGTAAATTAGATATTGCTCCGAACACTGTTATTCAGGGCAGTCTATTTTATTCAGCGTCGCAAGAAGCTGTTATTGATAATACAGTTGTTATACATGGCGAGACAAAATATGAAATAGTTGAGGATAAATTAGTGAATGTAAGTAGCATAAATATTTTTGCAAAATTAGTTACTTTATTCGGAATGCTTGTGGTTGGAATGGTGTTGCTCGCTATCTTTAAAAAGAGAATAAATCAGCCAATAGAGGAGATAAAAAAACATCCGACTAAGAGTTTGTTGTGGGGAATTGGATATTTAATCTTTATTCCAATAATATCATTTTTGTTAATGTTTACAATTATTGGCATACCAATCGCTTTAATTATATTGGCTATTTATTTTATCTTATTATATGTGTCGCAGGTTTTTTGCGGTATTGTTATTGGGAAATTAGTAACTAGAAAAGGTGGGATTCCACTAAATTCATCTGGCGATGAGCAGAAAGAGAAATCTTTAAATAAGGGGAAAGGCAAAGAAGGTATTGCCTTTTGGCAAATGGCGGTTGGAATGTTCATTTTTATTGTTATTGTTTCTCTCCCAGTGGTTGGTCCAAGTTTTAGGTTATTAGCCATACTTTTGGGCATGGGGGCTATTATAAATTATTTTAGGGGTTAGGCGCTGGCTTCTGTGTAAAGCGCGAAACAGCAGAGCAAGAATTTAAAAACTTGGTATCACAAATTGTGATATCAAAGTGTAATGGAAATTGTTGTATAATTTTTAATTTTTTAATCTCAAAGAAGCTATGCCAAAAGAAAAAATAACTATAGTCCCGCGCGAAGCAATACAAAGTAAAATCTTTGTCCTGCGTGGCAAAAAGGTGATGCTAGATAGGGATTTGGCTATGCTTTACGAGGTGCCAACAAAAAGATTTAATGAACAGGTAAAAAGAAATATTAAGAGATTTCCCGAAGAATTTATGTTTCAGCTTACAGACGCAGAGTTTAAAAGTTTGAGGTCGCAATTTGCGACCTCAAACAGAGGCGGACGGAGATATTTACCATATTGCTTCACAGAACACGGGGTGGCTATGTTATCCAGCGTTCTTAATAGTGAAAGGGCTATTCAAATTAACATTCAAATTATAAAAGCATTTGTTAAAATGCGGGAAATGTTGATAAATTATCAGGAGCTTAAGCAAAAGATTGAGGATATGGAGCAGAAAGTTGATAAAAGATATAAGATTAGCAGTGTTCTGTTTGAAGAGGTGTTTAAAGAGATGGAGAAAGTTAAAAGGTTGCTTGCGCCACCAAAAGAGCCTCAAAAAGATGAAATAGGTTTTAAGCCCAGTAGGAGGAAATAAATAATAGAAAAAAATTAATATACTTTTTAAAACCCCCCTTAATCCCCCCTTGGCAGGGGGGAGGCATTTATATGTTAAATAATTTTTTCAATCCAAAATCCATCGCTGTTATCGGAGCTTCAAGGCATAAAAATAAAATTGGGCATAGCATTTTGAAGAATCTGCTGGACGCAAAATTTAAAGGAAAACTTTATCCAGTTAATCCTAAAGCTGAAAAGATATTAAATCAAAAATGTTATGCTTCAATTAAGCAGTTGCCTAAAAAGTTAAGTTTGGCGATTATTGTCATCCCAGCTCAGTTTGTTCTCACTGTATTAAAAGAATGCGGAGAGCAAGAGATTAAAAATGTGATTATTATTAGCGCTGGATTTAGAGAGAGCGGATCTAATGGATTGAAATTAGAAAAAGAGTTAAAAGAATTAGCAATGACCATGGACATTAATATTTTAGGTCCAAATTGTTTAGGTCTACTTGATTCATTAAATAATCTTAATGCTTCTTTTGCGAAAGGTATGATTGCAAAAGGAAAAATATCTTTTATTTCACAGTCTGGAGCGATTTGTTCAGCTATGCTTGATTGGGCGAAAAAAGAAAATATAGGTTTTTCAAAATTTGTCAGCTTGGGCAATATGGCGGGTATTAATGAATTGGATTTATTGGAATATTTTATTACTGATAAATCTACTGAAGCGGTTTTCGCTTATTTAGAGAATTTAAGCGATGGAGGTAAATTTGTGGAAATCGCAAAAAAATTATGTTTAAAGAAACCCTTAATAGTTTTAAAGTCTGGCATTACAGAAAGGGGAAAGTCAATGGCAATGTCGCACACTGGCGCGATGGCGGAAGATGACAGGATTATAGAAGGCATTTTAAAGCAATCAAATGCCATCCGTTGCCAGTCATTATCAGAGATATTTGATTTAGCAAAATTGATAGCAAATACAAAAATATTAAAGGATAATAAGTTAGCTGTAATTAGCAACGCAGGAGGGATAAATGTTATAACAACTGATAAAATTTCTGCGAGTTCTCTGAGTTTAGCAAAAATGAATGATGTAACTTTAAATAAATTGCAAAAAAATCTTCCTCCAATTGTTCATGTTCGTAATCCGTTAGATATAATTGGAGACGCTGACGCCGAAAGGTATAGCTTAGTAATTGAATCTTTTTGTAAAGATAAAAATATCTCAAATATTTTAGTTATACTTACTACCCAAACATCTACTGAACCTCTAAAAACAGCCGACACAATAGTTAAATTTTCAAAAAAGTATAATAAAAATATAATTGCAAGTTTTATAGGTGGCGAAGAAATAAATGAAGCAGTTAATTTATTAAAGCATAATGGAATGTCTAATTTTTCATACGCTGAAAGCGCTATAGTCGCTTTGGATAAGCTAAATGTTTGGAATAATAATTTAGCAGGCATAGGGAATGGCAAAAAAGTTGGCTTTACTGTTTCTAAGGAGAAAAATGAGGAAATTGATAAATTAATAAGTAGCAAATCGGGTTCTTTAGATTATTTGGTCGTTAAAAATATATTAGAAGTTTTAGATTTCCCGATAATTAAAAGTGTTTTAAGCGGCAACTTGAAAGATTTAAGCGTATTTGCTCAAAAATTAGGATACCCTGTGGCGATGAAAGCGATTTCTAATTCTATAGAGCATAAAACAGATTTTGGAGCTGTAAAATTAGGTATAAGAAATCCGCAGGAACTTTCAAAAACATATCAGCAACTAATTAAGATAAATGATAAAAATAAAGAACTTGATTCTGCATTAAAAAGGCCATCACATAAATTACCATTGAAAGTTTCTTCTGCCGAATCACTTGGCGGGGTTCAAAATACAACATCTTATGGCATTAAAGTTTTAGTTCAGCCAATGATTAGCGGAGCTATAGAATTAATTATAGGCGCTAAAAGGGACAGTAAGTTTGGTCCTATAGTTTTGTTTGGTTTAGGAGGTATTTATACTGAAATTTTTAAAGATATTAGTTTGCGAATGGCACCTATTGGGGATTATGATGCGGAAAGGATGATGGCAGAGCTTAAAATATCTGAAATTTTTGAAGGGGCAAGAGGAATGGAAATAGATAAAAATGCCATAGTGGAACTTTTAATAAAAATTTCATATTTGATAACTAATCATCCAAACATCAAAGAAATTGATCTAAATCCAGTTATGGTAAAAGATGGTAAAATTTATATAGTTGATATGCGAATGATTGTTGAGTAAAAATATGCGAAATAAGTATTTTTTAATAACCAATAAATATATGTCTCAAATATTAAATGATTTAAACAAAATAAAAAAAATAGACAGCCAGAATATGAGAGGGTCAATAGAAATACTTCCTAAACAAATCGCGCAAGTAAAGGAAGATTTTAAAAAGATTGATCTTCCTAAATTTGAAAATATTAAAAATATAGTTATTTGCGGTATGGGCGGATCCGCGCTGGGAGGGCATATTTTAAAGTCATTATATTTTAATGAACTTAAAATTCCAGTTGAAATTGTAAATGATTATTTTGCGCCATGCTGGGTTGGGAAAAATACTTTATGTATTATTTCAAGTTATTCGGGTAATACTGAAGAACCTTTAAATGCTATGAAAAATGCCATTCGCAAGAAAGCTAATGTTTTTGGAATTACATCAGGCGGGGAACTGGCAAAAATGATAAATGATAAAAAAATTACTGGATATGTATTTGAACCAAAATATAATATTTGCGGACAGCCAAGAATGGGATTAGGATATTCTATTTTTAGTCAGTTATATTTTTTTAAAAAAATTGGAATTTTGAGACTGGAAGATAAAAAAGTTGAAGATATTATTTTAGAGTTAAAGAAAAACATTAAAAGATTTGGGATTAGCAACAATGCGAATAATATCGCAAAAGAAATAGCATTATCTTTGCATAAGCACATTCCAATTTTTATAGCTTCAAATTTTTTATCTGGATCCGCTCATACTTTTGCTAATCAGCTTAATGAGACTTCAAAAAATTTCTCTTCTTATTTTTTACTCCCTGAAGCTGCGCACCATTTGTTAGACGGGTTGTCGTTTCCTAAAAGTAATTCCAACTTAAAATTTTTTCTTATAAAATCAAAGTTATATTATCCTGAAAATATATTAAAATATGATATTATGGAAAAGATTTTAAATAAAAGTAAAATTAAATTTAGTTCGTATGAATGCGCTGGTAAAGATAAACTATCGCAAGTGTTTGAAGTTTTAGCATTGAGCAGTTGGACAAGTTTTTATCTGGCTATTTTAAATAAAATTGATCCGTCACCAGTTCCAGTTGTTGTTTTTTTTAAGAGGGAGGGGGGATTGGCTGAATAACCAATTTTAAATTTTAAATTTTAAAAAAATAACCAATAACAAATTTCAAAAAAATAACAAATGTTAAAACTGGAAGTTTAGCGTCATCCTGAACAGCAATGAAGGATCTCCTTATTCATTGCACCAATATGAAACTGGTGGCATTTTCCCGAGAATGTTTAATCTATCCGAAAATGAATTTTACAAAGAAATAGTAAGAGAAAATATTAAAGGAAAAGTTATTATTGAGATTGGAGCAGGGAGCTATTGGAAGGAAATTGGAAAAGCTTTAAAAAATATGGGAGCTGAAGCTTATGTTGCAATAGATACTGATGAAAATTTATTAATAAACGATGAAACCGAGAAACAGATATATGATAAAGAAAACGACAAAGATCTATATAAAGGAGTGTATTTAGTTGTAGATGATCCTGTAAACTTGTTATCAAAATTAAGGGATCATTCATCAGTAATTATTTCAGCAAATACTTTCAATGAACCCATGCACAAAAATAAGAAATATACAGAAAAATTATGTAATTTAATAGCAGAAAAAACATCTTTTGGTTTACATGCAATGAGTACCCCATTCGATTGGAAATCTAGTATGGGAGTTGAAGAATCTGAAGAAAATACTAAATATCTAAAATTAGATATGGGAAGAATTAAGGCATTTATATTTAAAAACGAGTAATTTAAAAGTTTATAGGATATGTCCATCAAAAAACAATCAAAACCAAAGTCAATTATACTTTTTGAAGAGGCTCCTGTTCGGAGAATTTGGGTAGAAAAAGAAGAAAAATGGTATTTTTCTGTTGTTGACGTTGTTAGAATTTTAACGGATAGTGTTAATCCTAGGGATTATTGGTACAAAATGAAAATTCGTGTTAATGATGAGGAAAAAATTCAACTGTCGACAATTTGTCGACAGTTGAAAATGCAATCGCCTGACGGGAAAATGCGCGAAACTGATTGCGCTAATACAGAAGATATTTTTCGTATTGTCCAATCAATTCCTTCGCCTAAAGCTGAACCATTTAAGCGATGGCTGGCAAAAGTCGGTTACGAGCGTTTACAAGAAACTGTTGATCCTGAATTAGCGGTTAATCGCGCTAGGAATAATTGGAAAAAAATAGGTCGTAGCGAAAAGTGGATTACGCAAAGAATGAGAGGTCAAGAGATTAGAAATAAATTAACGGATTATTGGGATGAAAGCGGGGTTAAAAAGGATTTAGAATATGCGAAACTTACAGATATTATTCACAAAGAATGGTCTGAGTTAACCACAAGAGAACATAAGGATTTGAAAAGTTTAGAGAGAGAAAATTTGCGGGACAATATGACAGAAGCGGAATTACTTTTTACAGCTTTGGCGGAATTATCAACAACACACATCGCAAAAAAGGATAAAGCTAAGAAATATAATAAAAACGCTGTTTCAGCAAAGAAAGGTGGCGGAGTGGCGAAGCGGGCGCGAAAGGATTATGAATTGCAGACGGGACAGAAAGTAATTAACGAGAACAATTTTTTATTAGAAAAAAAGAAAATTAAAAAATTAAAAAAATAATATGCAAGCATCTGAAATAAGAAAAATATATATAGAATTTTTTAAAAGCAAGGGACATAAGGAAATTGCCTCTGCTTCGCTTTTGCCTGAAAATGATCCGACGGTTCTTTTTACCACAGCTGGCATGCATCCTTTGGTTCCTTATCTTCTTGGAGAAAAGCATCCGTCTGGGACTCGTCTAACGGACGTTCAAAAGTGCGTTAGGACAGGAGATATAGATGAAGTTGGAGATCAGTGGCATCTGTCATTTTTTGAGATGCTTGGTAATTGGTCTTTAGGAGATTATTTTAAAAAAGAAGCGATTGAATGGAGTTTTGAATTTTTAACTGATGAAAAGTGGATGGGAATTGATCCAAATAAATTATATGTTTCTGTTTTTAAGGGAGATGAAGACGCGTCGCGAGATGATGAAGTTATTGAAATTTGGAAAGAGCAATTTGCCAAAGCGAAAATTATAGCTGGAATTTGGGAAAATGGTGAAATAAAAGAGGATGATAGAATTTTTTTATTTCCAAAATCGGAAAATTGGTGGGGACCGGCTGGGAAAACAGGACCTTGCGGGCCATGTACTGAAATGTTTTATGATACGGGGAAAGTAAAATGCTGTCCTGAATGCAACCCAAGTTGTTCGTGCGGGAAATTTGTGGAAATCTGGAATGATGTTTTTATGCAATATAATAAAACTGCTGATGGTAAATATGAATCTTTGAAACAAAAAAATGTGGATACTGGAATGGGATTAGAAAGAATGACAGCGGTTATGCAGGGCAAGGATAATAATTATGAGACAGAATTATTCGCGCCGATTATCAGGGAAATAGAAAAATTATCAGGTAAAAAATATAATGTGTCAGCTGAAATTACAAAATCAATGCGCGTAATCGCGGATCATCTGCGCGCGGCAACATTTATTTTGGGAGATGAAAAAGGAATAGTTCCATCTAATTTGGGGCAAGGATATGTGCTTAGAAGATTTATAAGGAGGGCTGTCCGTTATGGGAAACAGATTGGAATAAATGAAAAATGGACAAGCAAAATCGCTGAAATTATAATAAATAATTATTCTGCAGTTTATCCGGAATTAGAGAAAAATAAAGAGTTTATTATTTCTGAATTGGATAAAGAGGAGGAGAAGTTTAGTAAAACATTAGAAAAGGGGTTGAAGATGTTTAATAAATTGGTTCCGAAAGATGCCGTAATTTCTGGAGAAGACGTTTTTTGTTTATTTGCTACTTATGGTTTTCCAGTTGAATTAACTGATGAAATGGCAAAAGACAATAACTGGAAAATTGATAAAGAAGAGTTTAATAAACAATTCAAAAAGCACCAAGAACTTTCAAGGACAGCGTCAGCTGGAATGTTTAAAGGAGGGCTTGCGGATAATGGGGAACAGACTACAAAATTCCATACTGCCACACATTTATTGCACCAAGCTTTAAGGCAAGTTCTGGGAGAGCATGTCCAGCAAAAGGGTAGCAACCTAAATGCTGAGCGATTAAGATTTGATTTTTCTCATACTGAAAAAATGACACCTGAACAGGTTGCTGAAGTTGAAAAAATAGTTAATGATCAGATACAAAAAGAACTGCCTGTCCATTGCGAGGAGATGAGCGTGGAAGAAGCGAAAAATGCTGGAGCGCTTGGATTTTTTGAAAGCAAGTATGGCGAGAAAGTAAAAGTTTATTCAATTGGGTCATCTGTCGCAGATGCAGGCGAATATTTTTCTAGAGAAATTTGCGGAGGACCTCATATAAAAAATACTTCAGAACTCGGAGAATTTAAAATACAAAAAGAAGAATCTTCAAGCTCTGGTATCCGGAGAATTAAGGGAGTATTAGAAAAATAGGCATTTCCACCCAAGGCGGATAAATAAATACGTATTTATTCAAAAAATTATTTACCTTTTTTAAAATCAATAAAATTTTTTCCTGAAATTTGAAAATCTTCTAAGATTGCTTTTAATGTCCTTCGTTTAATTGTTTTTTTCCCATGATTAGGAATAGTAGTTTGTCTCACGTCTTCATCTCGTCTCCAAATCTCATGACTGCCTTTTGCTTGACGGCAAAAATAAAAGCCAAGTTTTTTGGCTACCTTTATAACATCGTGATAATTCGCTGTAGGAAACTTATTGCCCATAAAAAATTATTTTTTCATAGCTATAGGCAGTTGTATATTTATGTTAAATTTATTTTTTGTTTTAATAGAAGGAAGCCATTCATTATTTTCTTTATGAAGTTCAATGTGTTCTTTAATTACATTATGTATATTATCTATTGCTTCTCCATAAGTTTCTCCTTCCGCATGGCATCCTTGTAATAAATTACATTCAGCAAAATAGCCCCCTTCTTCACAAGGTTCAATGTTTATAGGATAGAAATAGATTGATGTATTTAGACTTTTCATATATTTTACTTTATCACATTATTTAATGAAATTCAATAGGACAGTTTCCGCCGCAACATACTCCCATCTGGAATAATAAAATCAGGATTAACAGAAATTACAGCGATTTGATTTTGTCCTCCGTGAACTTCATTTAATGGTTTCCCAGTTTTAGCATCTTGTAGATTGTCTAATTTTAATTTAATATTTTCACCAATAGGAGTAATAAATTCAATTTCATCAGTTATATATAAACCGTTATGCACTTTTATGCGCAGAATGTTTTTTTTATTTTTAATAACTTCTCCGACAAATTGCCAGTCGCATTTTCTATGAGATTCTTTAAAATTATGTTCGCATTTTTCTTCGCCGAACAAAAAACCAGTTGTATAGCCTCTATTGGTTATTTTTTTTAATTCATCTTCGTAGTTTTTAGGTGGATTATAATTATTATCTATAGTTTGTCTGTAAAGTTTTGTTATTGCCGCGACATAATAAGCGCTTTTTGTTCGTCCCTCTATTTTAAATGAAGAAATGCCAGCTTTTGTTAACTCTGCTAAATATTTTATTAAGCATAAATCTTTGGAGTTTAGAATGTAAGTTCCGTGCTGGTCTTGTTCAAGGTGGAGTTGTTTCCCATTTTTTTCTGCAACTGTGATATCGCAATACCCCCCCTTACAAAGGGGGGGAGCGCAGAAAGAAGTCCCCGCTTTGGTAAGTGGAAAATCGATAGTATGTTCTGTAATATCATATTCCCATCGACAGGGTTGTGAGCAAGCGCCTAAGTTTGCGCTTCTTTCAGATAGAAGTTTACTTAAAATACATCTTCCAGAATATGACATACACATTGCTCCATGAACAAAATATTCTAATTCAAGTTTTGGCAGTCTTTTGTGGATTTCAGCGATTTCTTTTAATGTAACTTCTCTTGCTAAAATAATTCTTTTAACACCATGTTCATACCAAAATTTTGCTGATTGCCAGTTCGTGCAGTTTGCCTGCGTTGATAAATGTAAATCTATTTTAGGAGCTATTTTTTTCGCGATTGATAAAATCCCTGGATCTGAAATAATTAACGCATCTACGCCAGCATCTTTATATTTTTTTATAGCTTTTTTTGTTTTTTCAAGATGTCGGTTATGGGCATAGATATTTAATGTAGTATAAATTTTTTTATTTTTCGCATGGGCGTATTTTGTTCCCTGATTAACTTTGGAATATGTAAAATTATTTATTCTCGCGCGCAAGCTAAAATCAGGCACACCAACATAGACGGCGTCAGCCCCAAAATTAAAAGCTGTTTTTAGTTTTTCTAACGTCCCTGCTGGTGATATTAGTTCTGGTTTATTCATATGAAAAAAAGATGCCTAATGCAATATGCAATTATAGGCATCATTATTTATAAATTGCCACGACAGAAAAAATAAAATAACAATTTTGGCTGGACAATAGTATTATTGTTATTTTGCAAAAAAATGCCGTGGCGTAATATAATGAACTATATTTGAGAATGCGCAAAGACTGAAAATTTTAAATAATTTTTATGCCTAATATCTTAAAATTTTCAGCTTTGCGCTGGGGGGATTTGGTGCGCGGGAGGGAGTTTAACCCTTTTATATATATAACTGCGGGTTAGCAGTCGCTCAATCGCTGAGCTATGCCCGCGCTTTATAACAATATGTTCTACTATCATTCTATCAAATTTTTACAAGAAGTCAAGGTTTGACAGAAGTCTTTTACAGCATTAAAATATAAGTATGAAAATTAATTATTTGAAAAATATAGGAATAGTAATATTAGCCGCTGGCAAAGGTAAACGTTTAGGATGTGTTGATGCGCCAAAAGTTTTATGTGAAATAAATGATAAACCTATAATTAGCTATGTTTTGGAAATATTAAAACAAAATGGAATTTTAAAAAGCAATATTTGTTTAGTTGTTGGCTTTCAAAAGGAAAAAGCAAAAGAAATTATAGGAAAAGAATATATTTATGCAGATCAAGAAGAATTGTTAGGCACTGCTCATGCATCTCATATTGGAGAACAAAAATTATCTTCTCACATAAAAGACTTTTTGGTTTTAAATGGAGATGATTCAGCATTTTATACATTTGAGACATTAAATGCCTTTGTTGAAAGTCATATAAAGAATAAAAATGATATAACTTTACTAACTTGCGAAAAAGATGATGTTCAAGGAGGCAAAATTATTAGAGATAATAGAGGTAAAGCAATTGCTATTCGTGAAAAAGAAAATTTATTTAAAGGAGAAGAAGCAATAAACGAAATTAGCGCTGGAACTTTTTGTTTTAATAGAAATTGGTTTAATAAAATATATCCGTTATTAAAACCTATTACAGGACTTGGAGAACTTGGACTGCCAAGCTTTGCAGAGGAAGCAGTAAAAGAAAAAGCAAAATTTGAAGCAATAAAATTAAAAAATCCAGATGAATGGTTTGGAATAAATACTAAGGAACAATTAAAGGAAGCGGATGAGCAAAAACGAAGGCAAAGTTAATTCTTGACAGTAGTATATAATTGGACTATAATTTAAAAATAAATTGTTCTGTTAGTATTTTAAAATGTTCTTTGATAATAACTAAATGAAAGGAGGTGGGAATATTTAGACTAAATTTTTTTATTTAACTTTTTAGTTAATTTTTTGATTAATGGGGGGAGTATGATTAGAAAGGATTACAGGAAAAGAAAAAAGATAGTTAATAAACGAGAAGAAGAAAATAAAATTTTTGGAAAGGGCACATATTATCTTGAAAATATAGCAGAGCCAGACATATGTATAAATAAGTTACGGGCATCTTTTGAGAGATTGTATGTGATTGAAAAAATGGGAAGTGGATTGATCTCAAACCAAGTTTATCGTTGGGATGATGGAAAAGGGTATATTTTATTGTGGTTTGCTACGTTAAAAAATAATATTATAATAACAGATGGTCACATTTTGTTAAGAGATAAAAAAATAGGCAGACACATCTGGCATCAAGAGATAACTTTTAAGAAAAAGAAAAAAAGATGTAAAAATTTTTCAGTTGAAATAGATTTTTATGAAACAGAAGAAGATATAGAAGAAAATTATTTAAATAGTCCAGACTGCATTAAGAGTCACGTGGCAATATGTCTTTTTGGAAATATTAATCTTGAGCAGATTAGCATAATAAAAAAGTTCTTTGAAATAGATATATTTCCAAATGATGACGAAATCGCTCTTGTTAAGAAAGTTTAATTTTTTTAGTTAGTGTTATGAAGCCACGCCATTATTATATAAAATAATATATAATAGTCGCGTGGTTTTTATTTTTTTAAAAAATAAAAATTTAAAAAAGTAAAAAAAATAAAAAATTATCCACAGGTCCATTTATTAGAAAATAAAATAGAAAATAAATAAGAAAAGTAAAATAAAAAATTATTATTTTTTTAAAAAATAGAGCGATAACGATAAAATATTTTTAAGTTG
>JBHPIX010000018.1:0-19811 GCA_042568285.1 Patescibacteria group bacterium
GCATAAGATAATTGATACAAAAAATCTTCAAATGATAATTCGTCTTTTTTCTTTTTCTCGCCATAAACAACACGAGTTTCTCTAACTAGCCCAGCTTCTCCAATTTTTGCCTCTACCGCATTTTCTTGATAAGAATATTTAGTTTTAATTTTTTTAAAATTAAAATTTTTTAATTTCGCTTTTTTATCTGTTTCTTTCTGGCTGATAATTATCCATTTTTTTATAATTTGTTTATATTTTAGTTTCCCTAATTTCGGTTTTCTAATCTGAACATCAATTAAATTGTTATCATCCATTTTTAAATCAGAAATTTGCAATTGATAATTATTTTTCAGTTCAGCGTTTAAGGTGTCATAGTTATCTGTTTCTAAATAAATTAAAGCGTTTTCTTTTTTTGCGTCCTCAACTTCTCTTAAACATCTGCAAGTCGTTTGCAAAACAAAATTTTTGGTTGTTTTTTGTCGCGGCAAAACAACAGCTGTCAAACTTTTACAATCCCACCCCTCTGTTCCAATTGCAACAAGCAAAATAACTCGCTTATCCGAATATGGCTTGTCTAAATTATTAAATATAGATAAATTTTCTTTTGGAAGTTCATACATTTTATTTTCTTTGGCCACCTTTGAATAATATCTAAATATTTCCGACTCTTTATTTTTCCTATTTTTGGAGTACCACTCTTGAATAACAGGCAGAATATCTTCGTTTAAAACCTTAATTGACGGACAATAAAAAGCTATCTTGCTTTTTGTTTTATCAAAATATTTTTTATCATAATTTTTAAAAAATTCGTCCAAAGCTGTTTTAATAAATAAACTTTCTTTAACATCAACCCTTTTTACATTTGGAATTTTTAAAAAATTTCCGATACCTTTTGCTAAAGAATAATTATAAACTATATCCTGAATTTGATTTAATTTTATTGTTTCATTGTTTATTTCAATATTATGGCGGACATACGGCGTGCCTGAAAACCCCAACGCAGAAATAACATTTTTATTCTGATTAAAAATATTTACAGAATCTCTTAATTTTTTTTCTTTTTTTTGCCCATTTGTTCCATAACTATGATGAACCTCATCTAAAATCACATTTAAAAATGGGATTTGCGATAATTTTTCTCTTAGCTCGTTTGATTTTTTAATATTACTAAGCTCTTTGTATGAAAAAAGATTTTGCTCTCCGCGTTTTAATTTTTTTACCAAGATTTTATCTTTATTGTCATACTGCTCTAAAACCACTTTTTCCGCGTTTGTGATAAAAACTACGCCAAAATCTTTTGTTGTTGTAATTCTATTTACTTTTTCAAGATTTGGATTATTACCGTGAAGCTTATCTTTTCTTTTTGAGCCCAAAGCATCTAAAATTTCAATTTGCATAATTCCTTTTAGCTCGTCAGCCTCTTTCTTCGGCAATATCCATTCTGGATTAAAATTTCTTATTGTTTTTAAAGACGGAATTATAGCGGTTTTTGACGCCTGTGGAGCAAGCACAATAAAATTATGCGCAAATCTTTTATCGTTTTTATAAAGTAAAGCAAAATACAGATCTAAATAAATAAAACAGGCCATTAAATATGTTTTTCCCGTTCCCATCGGCAAACTGTATAAATAATTTGGATAATCATAATTATGCAATAATTCAATTACAAATTTATCCCATTTTTTTTCATTATTAAAACTATTTACTAAATCTTTTTGTATGTTTTTAATTTCATTATCCTGAAAAAAATGATTTAAAAATTGAACTATAAATTTATTAGAAGATTCTTCAAGAACTTTTGAATAATCATATTCTTGCTCGCTTGTTTTATTATATAATAATCCTTGTTTTATAATATCAAACAGCTTTTGATTTTGCCCAACAAATTTTAGCCATAAATAATTTTTTATAGCTTCAATTTGAGGTTCTCTTAATTTATTTTCTTTTTCAATATGTTTAATCAAATTTCCAACCAATGACTGTGAATTTCTTTTTTCTTCCAAAATCCAAAAATCAACCTTATTTTGTATTAAATTAAAAATTGTTTTTTGTTGATTCATAGAAATTTAATAAGTTCTTCCTTTGAAAGATTTTTGTATTTAGACATAATAAAAATTTATAATATTTATAATAATTTTGCAATTCTCTTTAATTTATCGCAAATACTTGAATGATAAATTGATTCATACTTATAAGTTATATCATCTAGCAAATTTTTCCAAGGGGGCGGTATTGAGATTGGAATATTAATAACTTTTGGTGGTTTGATGTTCTGAAAACCTGATTTCATCTCGCCACTAGTTGTTTTATTTTCTTCTTGTGTAGTATATTGTATTTCTTGACTAAATTGTTCTAATTCTTTTTTATAGTGTTTTACTTTTTCATCAAAATTAACATCAGATATTTTTAAAATTATTGAATCTAAATACTCCCCTGTAGAGTACAGATTACTAATTTTATCAATTTCGTCTTGATCTAAATTATTTACAAAATGATGAATATTTTTAGCCCAACTATTAGTAGCAATTATTTTTTTAGTAAACTTATATCCGCCATATTCTTTATAATCTTTAATAACATCTTCTGCTCTCCTAATTTCTTGAACTATAATCCTTGCCGCATCTTGTTTCTTCTTATTTCTCTCCCAATAGAAAAGAATTATAGCTATAGTAGCGGCAAACAAAGTAGTAAAACCTGTAAATACATTCAGTAAAAAATTCATATATTATTCTATTAGTACTGTTTAAACTTCCCCACCCAACAATCCAAAACATGGCAAATGGAATTTATTAAAATTATTTATTTCTCTTCTCGTAATCACGAATAATTTTTTTTCTCTCTTTTTCTGTTATCTCACATTGATCACAGCAATACACACCGCATAAAGATGAGTAACCGCCATCTGGAAGCACAATCCTTTTGCCACACTTATAACAATAAGTCGGTTTAAAAGCAGGGAAATTTTCTAATTTTTCAAAATTATATTCATTAGTTCCATACCAAACATACATTTCCAATTCATGCTCAAAATCTTTTAAACACTTTTTGCAAGTTTTCCAATCTCCTTTATGCCCCTCCATGTGATGATGGCCGCACAATGTAAATCGCCTATGATTTCTGGTGCAACTATTTCTATCATACGAAAAAAGAACATAATTCTTTTCGTCATTGCATATCCAATTGTCGCAACATTCAGTTCTTATTAGTTTCTTTCTTGCGCTTCCACATAAACCACAATGTGGTTTTAAATTTGATTTGCTTTTTGACTTGTTATTTTCTTTTTTATTTTTCGGCATAATTTTACACCCACCCCTGCCCAACAACCTTAAAGCCGACCTGCTCCTGCGGAATTTGGATCGGTCCCTGCGGGGTTTGTTGAGTCATATTGACTTGTTGTTTTTTAAATTCCATTGATAATTGAAATTGATTAGACAAATCCGCGCTTTCTACAAATGCGATTTTATAATCTTTTTTATTTTGCATCGCATTCTCGCCCAATTCATTTTCAGGATTAAAATTAACTCCTAATTCCATTTCACTTTTATATGCCTCGTACAATTCAGTCATCGCATCAGATAGATTGTCGTCTGCGTAAATCACTGACTTAATACCTAAATCATCTTTTGCTTCCTTGCGTCCGATAAAATACTGGTGCGAATAAAGTTTTTCCGTCAAATTATCCACGATTTTATCAATATCATCGTCCCGCATCGGCTCATTATGGCTCTTTAATAATCTGCGGGCTAAAATCCTGATTAAATTATGCGTCCGATTAACATTACCGAGTGCTAAAGGATGAATCTGCGGATTAGCTTCAACAAATTTATTAAAAATTTTAGTTAGTTCTTCATCAGCCTTTATCCCGAACTTATTTTTCGCCAAATCAAAATATGCCATTACATCTTCAACTGAAATAGGGATCCTGTTTTGCGGATTCTTCGGATCAATCGGATTAAAAACGTTTGCTGTTGATGGATCAATTGGAGACAATTCAGATAAATCGCTCATTGCTATTTCATCCGCTCCCAAAGAAATCATAGTAGCCGAACTATGCGCTTTAAACGGAACTAATACAGAGAATTTTTTGCAATATTCCCGTATCATAGAAACCATCCTCCACGGCACCATTGTGTCGCCGCCAGCGCTGTACAAAAATAAGTCTATATTCTCCGTCTTCCCTATTTTTCTTAATTGATTACTAAGAATCGGAATTACATCTCCGGCTATTCGCGCATTTACAGGGCCCTGCCGATCGCTGGTTATATAGGTAATAACCCGAGATTTTCTTAACTCTTCAATTTTTTGTATTAAAGTTTGATTTTCCATAAATTTTAAATATGTTATTCTCAATTAATTAATTTTCTATTTAATTCTATAATTTATAATCTAATAAGTCAACTTTTAGGGCACAGTCTATGCCACCCTTATTCCATCTCCCAAAACTTCCCATCCGCAGACTGCATTTTCAGTTGGTCACATTTTATGACCATGATATTCCCTATCTAATCCTATAACTTCCCACGCAATCAGTCAAACACAACAATCTAAATTAAATACTTATTTATTTATCCGCCTTGGGTGGAAATAAGTATTTCTTACCTGTCTTTAATTATTTTTTTTTTATGCAAGGGGGGTGACAATTTGTCCCCACCCTTTACTAATCTCTCATATTTTAAACTTTATTTTTCCCATAAGAAACGGGAATATCAGCAATAATAGCTTTTTCAGGAGTTTTAATGTCCCATTTTTCTGTTTCAAACGCAATACGAGTATTTCCAGCGACAATCACCGCAAAAGGAGCTTTTAAAACTTTAGCATTTATAACTGCTTGCTTAGCGGATTGCTCAAATTCAATATCAGAAATCCCATCTTTTTTGCATTCAATTACAATATACGGGGCATTTATTCCGCTGTAAACGACTATATCAGCGGTTCTGTCCCCTATTTCAACATCAAAAAAAATCTTCTCCGCAGGATATTTATATTTTTCAATCAACTCAAAATAATATTCCGCTCTTACCTTTTCTTCGGGATTTAAAAAATTATATTTCTTGCCTTGCGCTAAATAATTTATTTTATTTCCATCCAATACAAAATATCCTTTTTCTTGCCCAATTTTTAAATATTCATCTGATTGAGATACAATTTTTTCTTTTTGTAATTTATAATTCATATATAATTCCCGTGTCACAATGACTTTAACAAAAATTTATTAATTGACAAATTGTCTTGTTTTAACTAAATCCTCACGAATCAACGCGAATTTAAACACCCGTCTCGACTCGGTCAATCCGAGGCACGAAAATAATGTTCTAATGATATTTACTTATAAACTCCTTGTCTATGTTTTATTTGCACAACAAAAATAATTAATTGATTATGAATAATTTTATAAATAATTCTGTAAGGCCAAACGCGAAGAGAATAAGAATTATTTAAATTGCCTTCAAGCCGTTTTCCAATGAATGGATCTCTGGATAATTCCAATAATGCTAAATGAATTCTTGCTTTATATCTTTCGTCTATTCTTTTTAGATTTTTTATCGCAACTTTTTTTAGTATTATTTGATACATATTTATTTTTTGATTTATCTGCCACTACAAACCCCTCTTTAGCTAACACTTCTTCAAGAGTTGGGTAATTTTTATACGCTCCTGATTTAATCTCTTTTTCAGCTTCTTTTATATCTTTCATTAATTCTGGATCATTCATAATTTCCAAAGTTTCTTGCCAAGAATCAAACTCATCAACTGACATAATAACCGCTTTAGGTCTGCCATGTTCAGTTAAAGTAAAAACTTCTCTATTTTTTTGCGCCTTATCAGTAATTTCAAAAAAATTATTTCTTGCTTCTGTGATTGATATGGTATTTTTTGAGTTCATATATTTTAAAATTAAGTTAACTACTCACCACCATCATAGAATTATAGCTAAAATTTACTATTTTTACAGCGAGGACTGTTTGACCCCGCCTCTCGCGAGAGGCGGGGGAGTTCCGCAGTGAAAAAAATAGTCAAATTTTGGCTATAATTCTAATAAAACATTTTACTGCTGAATAGTTACAAATTATCTATATGTACATTATAATGTACATTAAAAAAATTGTCAAATTAAATTTTTCTCTTTAAAACTTAAAAAATTATCTTTAGAGATTATAATATGGTCAACCACTTCTATGCCTAAAATTTTTCCAGAGTCAACTAATCTTTTTGTAATTTCCAAATCAGCGTCTGATGGTTCTGTATTCCCTGATGGATGATTATGAACAAAAATAACAGACGCTCCGTTATTTTTAATCGCTTCCGCAAACACTTCGCGCGGATGAACAATGCTGGCGTTCAAACTGCCGATGGAAATTTCCGCGACTGACCAATTTCGGCTGTTCAGTATAATAATGAAAAAATGTTCTTTGTGATAATCTTTAAGTTTGCTTTTTATCAGCTTAAACACTTTCTTAGGATCAGTAAGCTCTTTGCTTTTATATGAATCAGTATGGACAGAAAGCCTGCGACCAATTTCAAAAACAGCTTTTATTTGAGTTGCTTTCGCTAACCCAATTCCTTTAATGCAAGACAATTCTTCAATGCTTGCATCTGCTAATTTCTGCAAACTGCCGAACTGTGATAATAATTTTTGCGCGGTAACAGCCACTGATTCGCCTGCGACGCCACGGCCCAAAATTAGTTGTAATAATTCTTGAATTGACAGCGCTTGTTCACCAAATTTAACTAACCGTTCTCGCGGTCGTTCTTCTTGTGGTAAATCGTGAATTGTAAATGATTTTTGCATAATTTAAAAAAATAAGTATCTATTTACTTATTTTTATTATAACACAACCCTTCGTCAACAGCCATATATTGAAAATTAAAACCCATATTCAATATATGTTTCGCCAGTCATTTTAGCTTTTAGCGCAACTGCAACATGCGACACAATATTTTCTGGTAGATTGTCTCTCTCAAACCATTCAACACCGCTGCATTTATCATTCTCTAAATTTTTTAATTCACCGCCCCATTTAGAACAAACAAAGAAAAAATATAATCGTTCTCCCCTTTCATCTTTGTGATGCATTACCAAAGGAGTACTAATATTTTTTATATCCACTTCAGCATTAATTTCTTCTTTAGCTTCTCGCGCTACTGCCCTCTTCACTGATTCTCCTACATCAAGCCTGCCCGCGGGAACAGACCATTGTCCATCTTTAAAACCAGTGCCTGCTCGTTGCATTAAAAATACTTTTTCATCTTTTATCAAAAAAATATGTACTGCTATTGGTAATATTGCATGATTCATATATCTGTATATTTTATGCTGTTATCTATAAAATTTAATTATATCACAGAAACAACAATTAAAATTTAAAATTTCTAATTTTTTTCCTCGCGAATAGATACCTCTATAGAGTACTCTATGGGGTACCCTATTGTCAATTAACAATATCATTTAATTTTAACGTTATTTCTTTTGGACGCAAATCAACATTTAACAAATTTTTTATATCAAGCCACTCTAACTCGTGTGTTCCATCGTAATTTGAATCTGGTTCAAATTCAGGACCAGCGCCTGTGCCAAGTTCGCCAGAAATAATCTTGCATATATAAAAAAATTCTCTTTGCCCGATAGTTTCTGTTTTTTTAGAATTCATTTCTAATATTAGTTCCCCTACTTTTACATTGATGCTAAGCTCTTCTTTACATTCTCGTCGCAAGGCGACCTCTTTCGTCTCATTTTCTTCAACACCACCGCCTGGAAAAACAAAATAAACCGAGTCTTTTTTCACTCTTTTCAAAACTAATATTTTATCACCTTTTATTATAATCGCGCGAACTCTATGTTTCATAAATATGTTAGTTTAATTGATTCACTTAAAACCTTTGTTAATAATTTTTTAAAATTTGGGAAAAGTTGAATGGAATCTATCTCTTTTAACCCAAAAAATTTAATACCAGACGATTCTTTAGAAATATACTTAAGTTCATTATAGTGTTCAATAATTCTGCATAAATAAACTATATCATTATGATAATGATCTCCAACAAGTTCGCATAATATAACATAAGGATGATGCAAAACAGTTACATCATTTTGCGCATCCGCCAAATTCTCATCTTTTTCTCCAATAATTTCTACATCAAGCCCAGTTTCCTCCTTTACTTCTCTTATAACTGTCTGATCTGGTGTTTCATTATCTTCAATATGCCCGCCCGGATAAAGCCAAACATTCAATTTTTTATGATATACTAAAAGAACTTTATTGTCTTTGATAATTAAAGCTGACGCTGTAAAATGTTTCTTAAGCTCATTGTTCATAACTGTTTTTACTAATCTCTCTTTACAATCCATTTAATCATATTATGAGTATGAGGAAAAGGATGCTTGTCATGCTCAATCCACTGATTATAATCTATTATTATAAAATCATCAAACTGTTCATTTATAAAAGAAGCAACTGGACTGTTAAACATTTCTATAAAAAGCCATCCGTTAGTTGCTTTTACAATTTTAGGTATAATTTTTTTAATGTGTTTTATAGGTAAAAATTGCAAAACATTATATATTAGAATAACATCATATTTATAATTAAAATCAAAATTTCTAATATCAGAATGAATTTTTACAATATTCTGATGATTAAATTTTTCTAAAACTTCTTTATCATTATCTATGGCAGTAACTTTCGCTCCCTTTTTAGCAAAAAATAAACTGTTGCCACCATTAGCGCAACCCAAATCTAAAACTTTAAAATTTGATAAATTTTTATCTTTAAATATTCTCTCTATTATTTCATTTGTTTCTTTAGCAAAAATATTTTCCATATAAATTAAAGGGGGTTGGGAAGTAAAAATTGCTATTTCATATATTTTGTATTTTTTTTTGGTATTCTCTGTTTCCAATCTATGCCATAAGAGATCGTATTACAAAAATCCTACCAATTCCAGGCATCTTTTCTAATATTTTGTTTACTATTATTTTTGGCATATTATATAATAGTATTATACAACATAAAAGTATAATTAAAAAGGGGATAGAGTAGCTTCCTATTGTGATAACCACATGAGGGTTGACAAAACAAATATTTGTAGTAAACTTGTTGTGGAAGTAGATAATAGTAAGTTTAAGTCATAAAAGGAGGTAAAACAACTAAAAAACACTTACTACTGTCTTTCTAATGTCCTTTGACAATCTTATTAAGCAAAAAATGCAATTATTATAAGAAAACCTTATGAAATTGTAATAATTCTTAACTTGCAGCTTTTTTATGCAAAACAATAAAAAAAGAATAGGAGGCAAAAAGAATGTATTGTAAAAATAAAATCGTTTTATCAGGTATTAGAGCTACTGGAAAGATGCACTTTGGTAATTATTTGGGCGCAATGAAAAATTTTGTGGTTTTACAGAACACACAAGGATATGAGTGTTTCTATACGTAAAAGCTAAAATGGGAAAAAGTCTAATATTTTAAAATTTTGCAAGTATTGCGCTTATGTTCATTAATAACTAAAGAAAGGAAAAAGTTATACCCGAAGAATTAAAAAAGTATAATTTATGACAAAAATCTAATTGTTAAATTTAATGAAATTCATAAATAGGAGATAAATAATGAAAGATAATATATATTTTGACCACAAGAATCATGAATTTTCTTTAAGAGACAGAAAATATAAGGAAGAAAATTACGCGGATGTAAAATTACCAATCTCTATTATTGTTCAGGTTACAAGGCGGTGTAATTTGGTTTGTAATTTTTGCAGTGAGTCGGCGCAATTTTCTGATCCAACTTTTGATGAACTGGAACAGTTAAAATATAAATTAAACGGCGTTAAGAGAATATATCTTTCCGGTGGCGAGCCATTGCTGAGAGACGATATATTTGATATAATTAATTCATACCGAAAGAATTTTGAAGTGTTAGGATTGCCATCAAATTGTATATTAATGTCTAAAGAGGTTTGTGAGAAACTCAAAGGCAATATTAACTACATCAATGCTGGATTAGATGGTCCTCGCATAATAAATGATCAAGTGCGTGGAAATTATGACGGAATTATTAATGGCTTAATTAATCTTAAAAACTCTAATATTGAGGTTTCTTTGTCTTCTGTTATTTTGAAATTAACATTGCCACACCTTAAATATGTTATACATACAGCGGATGTATTAGATATAATTAAAGTAAAAATGGTTATTCCTATTTTGAGAGGCAGGGCGCATAATTTGCGTTTAGAAGATTTTGCGGACAAGGAAGATATAATGAATAAATTTAACGAAATCAAAGAGTTAAAAAATAAGTTAGGTTGGAAACCAAGAGTGAAATTTACTTTTTGGGATAATAGCACCGAAGGATATGCTTTAATTATTTACCCTAATCAAAAAGTATATGCTTGGCCTGTATTTAACGCTCAGGATAGTGTAAGTTATATTGGGGACTTAAAAAAGGAATCAATATACGAGATATGGAAAAAATACCCTTATAAAATAAACCATATTAATAAATATGTTGGTATCTCAATGTATAAAATTTAACAAAAGGAATAAATATGAAACATTTAGGTAATTTTCATTTTAAATTCAGACAAGGGGTTAAAAAAGGCAATAATAGAATCGTAGCAATAGATACGGAATGGGCAAAAAATTGGAGAAATGCAGAAAAAGCTATACCTTTTTGCGGTAGTTGCCATTCTATATATTTAGATGGTGTTCAGGAGATAATTGATATTGATAATCTTTGCATGGAATCTGAATTATATTTTCGTTCTGGAACAGATTCTACGCAGGATTATATTAACAAGATGGATGAAATATTTAGCCAATATGTAGACAAAAACACCATTCTAGTTGGGCATCAAATAAGCAGTGATTTGCACACCCTTGTTCAAAAATCACAGTGTCCCTTAAAAACAATTTCTTTTTTAATAGAATCTTTTAAAAAGAGAAAGGACTCGCCGTTATCGGGCGCCCTAAAGGTGGCTGATACCAGATATGATATTAGGGGAAGGATTAGAGGACACGGTGAAGAAAAATTAAGGAATGTGTCGTTAAGGTATAAAGTTTACGCGATACAAAACGAGCTTAATAAAATGTCATTAACAAAAATGTACAACCAATATGTTATGGACAGGGATATTGTAAAAATGGAAAAATTATTAGTTATGAACTGGCGACACTCATTTCAGACAGCTCTGATCTGGCTTTTAGATATGCACCCCGATAAAACCATTTATAACTCAAAATTCAAAAAGAATTTTTTAGCAACAAATGATGTTATTAAGAATATGGGCAGTAAAAAAATTGAATATTTAAACAGTGATGAATATGAACATAGCACGACAATTAACGGAATTATGGAGTATGTTAAAAAATATTCAAAATTAGATAAGGAGGAATAAACAACAACAAAGGCAAATGTTAACAATCAAATAATTTGAAAGTTAATATTTGCCTTTTTATTTTTTATAATAAATTTATCAATAAAATTATGCTTCATCTAAAAGAAAATCCAACCTTAAAAAATATCCAAAATTACGTGACAGAGCTTGAAAAAGAGCGCGGTTTTAGTAATGAAACAATATTGCAAAAATCCTTATTGCTTGGCGAGGAGGTCGGAGAACTTTTTAAGGCTATTCGCAAAAAAGAAAGATTAAAAATTGATCATAACTCAAAATTTGGTTCAGTTGATGAGGAGCTAGCGGATGTGCTTATACTTGTATGCGCTATCGCGAATCGCTTTAATATAGATCTTGAAAATGCGTTTAGGAATAAAGAGGAAATTAATAAAAAAAGAAATTGGAGATAACGTCAAAAAATTATAATCTAAAATGGTTTTAAGATTATGTCAAATTTTTGAATCTTATTACAAACGCGAGATCGCATACTATTGACAACTTTTTAAAATTTGCTATATTAAAAATAACTTTAACAATAATAAAATCAATGAAGCATGTCCCTTATAGCGATATAAGGGGTTGGGCATGCTGAGGTGGCTTCCGCGTTAGTGGATGCCCGGCTTCCTCCGTAATCATAGGATAACTGATGTCGTTCCGCATTTTGCGCGGGAAGCAGAGTCAGTAAAAGAGTCTATCTAAATTTTTTATTTATAAAATTTGGATGGGAAAAAGGGTGGCACCGCAGGGCTGTAAAGCTTTCTGTCCCTTTAACATAGTTTAGCTATGTTTAAGAGATAGGAAGCTTTTTTTATTGGCTTTCTAATTGTTCTTTACAACTAAAGAAAGGGGGGGGCACATTAAGGAAAAGAAAAAATTGATGCATATTATTAAACTTTTAAGAAAATGTTGAAAGGAGAAATTGATGAAAAAATTAGTTGTTTGTGTTTGCCATGGAAACATCCATCGTTCTGTAATTGCGGAACATTGTTTTAACCTTGTTTTTCGGCAGCGAGGGCTTGATAAAGAATTATTTGCGATATCTCGAGGGATTCAGGGGACTATGAATACTGATCTTCCTAAATATGCTAATTTGTATAATTATGAGAAAGAGTTGACTTACAGTGAACCTTTTTTAAAGCAAATTGGTGTTTGTATTCCTCAAAAGCAAATGGCAAGACCGATTACTGCTACAATTCTAGGACAAGCATCTATTGTTTTGGCAATGGATCACAAGGTGCTAATCGCTGAGAAAAATAATCTTGTCCGACAATTTCCAGAATATGGTTATAAAATGAGACTGTTTTTAGAATTAGCTGGTAGTTTTGATGATGTGATAGACTGTTGTGGCTCCGATGATATAAAATTATATCAACAAACAATTATGATGATTAATACGATTGCTACCAAGCGTATTGATATGTTAAGAGGTTTAATTAAAGTGTTTAATTTATTAACGGAAAAAGGGGGAAATAAAAAATGATTATTGATGTAAAACACATCTTAAAAGGGCATGCTTACCAAAATATTCCGCTTAATTATGAAGAGGCATATAATTTAGGTTTGTATGTTCTACTAGGTTGCAATGGTGATGAATTAGCCCAAAGGCAAAGCATCGCTATCTTATGCGCTTTACATACAAAAGCAACTTATGCGTGGCAATGGAATGAAAGACAAGAAAAAAATCATGGACATCGGCTTCCGAAAAACGCAGCTGAACAAATTGCTGGAATCTGCGCTACTATTTTTGAGCATGACATTGCGAAATCCGAATTCGGTTTTGTTAATCCCGATGTTTCATATGTAATGGATAATTGCGGTATGGGTGGCGAGGAAAATGGAATTTGCACGGCAAATATTAGCACGATAGCTGGCTTAATTGCGGCAGTCGCAGGAATTCCTATGTGTAAACATGGATCACCTGCAAACACTGATAATGGGAAATATGGCAGTTCGGATTTTATCTCTAAGATTTGTAAAATAAATAACTATGCCACAAAAGAAGATGTTGAAAAATGCATTGAGCAATTTAGATTTGGCTATACCGAAGCTTGCGATGTTCGTTATAAGAAGATACACAAACAGACCCATGAAATTGCTATGCTACCTCATATGAATGATATTATTGGACCCATAACTAATCCATTGAATCCTAAAAAAATGACTAAAAGAGTGCTTGGCGTAAACCATCTTATATCTCCAAAGATTGTTGCTGAAACATACAAAATTCTAAATGAAAAAGGTATTACAAATCTTTGGCATGGACTATTTGTTCGCGGATTTGTTGATGATGACAGGCAGGAAGTGATAGACGAGGTTTCAATATGCGCTAGCGGAACTCAAGTCGCGGAATTAAAAAATGGCAGAATTAAAGAATATAATTTGTTTGCTAGTGATTTTGGGGTTGAATCTATTTCAAAGGAAGCAGTTCAGCCAATCGGAAACAAAGGCGAATATTCATTAAAAATCCTGCAAGGAAAAATTAACGGCGATCGTCTTAATATTGTTCTTGCTAATGCGGCTCTTCTTTTCTATTTAGCCGAAAAATCAACTGATTTAAAAGAATGCTATCAAATGGCAGAACAAACATTTCAAAGCGGTAAGCCATACGAAATAATGCTTGCTGTAAAAAGAATGCTACCAATAGCTTCATAAGACATGAGGGGGATGCAAATCTCCACTCTAAAAATTTTTTTAAGCACAGAAAAGGAGGTACGAATGTTATTAAAAATCCAGAAAAGCATAAAACCTGATTTGTGGATTTTCGACAATGATGGGACATTATATCCGAATCCAAAAAATATTGAACGATCAGTTGTTGCTTTGATGACGAGATACATAATGGAGCTCTATGGAATTTATGAAGATGAAGGTCATAAAAAACGGCGAGAATTGCTAGAGAAACATAAAACAAAATACACTTTGGTTGCCTTAAAAAACGAGGGGGTAGATGAAAGCCATTTTATTCAAAATACTTATTTAGCGGTTAAACCTGAAGAATATGGCATAATTCAAAATCCTAAATTACAAAAGCTAATATCGTCGCTTAAAGGTGAAAAGATTGTAATGACAAATAACCCTTCTCAATTTGCAGAGTTAATCCTTAAATCATTGGGTATAAAAGATCTATTCTCTCAAGTTGTTGGAATTCAAGAGTTAAATTATATTCAAAAGCCAAATATAAAGGCGTTTAAAATTTTAGAATCTTTCTTGAAAAATGGCAGAAAAATAGTTTTTATTGATAATGAATTAGATAATATTAAAACCGCTAAAAATATTGGGTGCAAAACCATATTAGTAGGCACGCAACATCCAAAACAAAAAATTTCCGATTTTCATATTTGTTCTTTGGCATAAAAATAAAAAATAGGGGTGGAGTTTGTTTACAAAATTCCACCCTTACTTTATAATATAACTATGATTAAAATATATTCAACATTTTCAAAAGATACTATTATAGATACAAAAACAAAATATCTAATAGTAAAAATTTACGGTCCTGCTTTTTTTATTGAAAAAATATTTAAAAAATACGGAATTAAATATAAATTGCATACAGGCGGTATTATTAAAATTGAAATAAAAATTACAAAAAAAGGCGAACGAGGTAAAATAATAAGCAATATTAAAGAAAATAAAAAAATACGGAATATAAAAAATAATGATATAATAATTATTTCCACTGTTGGCAAGGAGTGGATTTTAGATGATAAAAATATTCCGCCTCAAACAAAAATATTTCTTGATATTCAGGGATACATAAGAACAAAGGAAAAATCCGATAAACTTTTTAAAGATAATTTTTGGAATAAAATTTATTGTATTAAAGGAACTGAAAAAGAAATTAGCCAATTACCAAAAAATATAATAGCAAATCAAAAGAAAAAATGTTTAATTATTACAAAAGGCGACAGAGGTTCAGTGGTATATTTTAAAAATAGACAACATATATTACGCGCAAAAGAAATGGAATTAAAAAATACTATTGGCGCGGGAGATACTTTTTTTGCCGCCATTATTGTCCATTTCATAAAAATAGATAATATTGTTACAAGCGCAAAATTTGCCACAAAAGATGTGGAAAAATTTTTAAATAGAAATCTCTGTAATAAGTATAATAAAAATAAAGTAAAAACATTAACTAAAAAAATATGAACAAACTAAAAAAAAAATTTAAAAAAGATAAAAATATAATTATTGGAGCGATCCATTTTCCGCCCCTTTTAGGTTATACTGATTTCCCTGGATTTAAAATTACTTTAAATAATGCATTAGAAGATTTAATTGCCCTTGAAAAAGGCGGAGCTGATGGAATTATTTTTGAAAACAATTACGATATCCCGCATAAAACTTTTGTAGATTCTTCGGTGGTTGCTTCAATGGCTTTTTTGGGAGAAAAAATAAAATCCAACACTAAATTGCCTCTTGGTATAAGCGTGTTGTGGAATGATTATCAAACAGCGTTATCAATCGCAAAAATTCTTGATTTGCAATTCATTAGAATTCCAGTTTTTATTGATGAAGTAAAAACTAATTATGGGATAATAAAAGGAGAAGCAAAGAAAATAATAAATTATAGAAAATTGATTAAAGCAGAAAAAGTTGCTTTATTTACTGATATACATGTTAAACATTCCGAACTTTTGTCAAAAAATGATATTATCGCATCTGCTAAACTCGCGATTGAAAATAATTCCGACGCTATAATTATTACTGGGAAGTGGACAGGGCAACAGCCTGATTTAAAAGAGCTAAAATCAATAAGAAATTCCATAGGTCAATTTCCTATTTTAATTGGAAGTGGAATTAATAAAGATAATATTCATTCCTTATTTGAGTATGCTAACGGTGCGATTGTAAGTACGTCTTTGAAAGAAGGGAAGACTGATAAAAAGGAGATTAATATAAAATCATATGCACAAAGAATAAGTATAAAAAAAGTCCAATCATTAATACAAGTAAAATAATAGATTAAAAAATATTTTTGTTCTTTTCAATAAAATTTGCGGGCGCGTGTTGGTTAGCTGGTTAAACCGCTGGTCTCCAAAACCAGTACCTTGGGTTCGCTCGCCAGCACGGCGAGCGCTCGCTGTAATAGCAAGCGAATCCCTGCACAGATCCTCGGATGACAATAAACAAAATATCTAAATAAAAGCCCTGACTACTCAACAGCCAGGGCTTATTTTTTTGTCAGGTCAAAATATTTTATTCACGAATTCTCCTTGCAATTTCGGCAAGCTTCTTATCGTCAGCACGTTTATAATCGTGAGATGAAATGTATCCTTCATACTGTTCAAAATATTTATCAACATTTGAATTTATTGGTTTCCATTCTAACATTTTTGTGCCATGCATTGGAAAAAGTTTTGCATGAAGATGATCAACTCCAAAACCCTCAAGAATCATACCAGTGCGACCAACATTTTTTAATTTCTTATCTAATAATTTTGCTGTTTGCTTAGCAGCCTTTATCAATCCAATTAAAATATTTTCCTGTAAATCAAAGGCATATGACGGAAAATGCTCCTTTGTAATCACAACAGAAAAACCTTCAGTATTTGGAAAAATAGAAAGAAATGAGAGGTGTTTTTCATCTTCCCAAATTTTATGCGCAGGTGCTTCTCCTTTTACAATTTTACAAAAAATACAGTCCATAAATATAAAAACAATTAAGTATATTTATATAATAACAAGTTTCTTAAAATTGTCAACTTTTTTTTAGTGGCTAGGTCATATCCGCGTAAAATCCCCGTAACCATCCGCGCCATATCAGCGTGTTTCAACAGAAACAGAAACAGCAAAACTAAACTTACTCCCTTTCCCTTCCCCCGCGCTTTCTGCCCAGATTAAACCTTTGTGGCCTTCCACCATTTTGCGACAGACATATAATCCAAGCCCGCTTCCTTCTGTATGCACTCTTGACATTCCTTTGCCTCTGACAAATTTCTGGAACAAATTCTCCTGATCAGATTTTAATATTCCCCTGCCTTTATCAGACACTGAAAATACTATATAACCATTCTTTTCCGCACCCCCTCTCAAAAACCTCTTATTAAACCCATACTGTTTTGATCTCCTAATCCCATTTAAAATTTCTTTCATCTCAGCTAACTTCATAGAAATTTTCACCACTCCTTTATCTGTATATTTTATGCTGTTATCAACAAAATTCAACATAACTTGTCTTATCTTTTCTTCGTCCACCGCCACATTCGGCAAATTCTTATGAGCTTTATACACTAATTTAATTTTTTTCTGTTCTGCGGCTGGTCTTAATTCCTCAACCACTGTATTTGCTATATCCTGCAATTTTTGCTCTTTCAGATTGAATTTTGTCCTGCCGCTTTCTATTCTTGAAATGTCCAACAGGTTATTTACTAAATCAGCAAGCCTCTTTGAACTAAATTCAATTTTTTCAATAGCGTCCTTTGCCTCTTTTTTTACTTCACCATAATCGCCATCCACTAGCATTGAGCTCAATCCTCTAATAGCGGATAAAGGTGTTCGCAACTGATGCGAAGCGATGGACAAAAACTCCGATTTCGCCTGATCTAATTTTTGTAAATCCTTATTCGCTCTTTTTAATTTCCTATTTGCTCTATCCCTTTCTTTAGCTAACGCTTTAATCTTTTCTGTAACTTCCACATCTTTTAAAACAGCTCTTACCAATAACGCGCCTAACATACTGCCGCCTATGAATATTAAAAATTTAAGTATAAATTCTCCCTGCGTTTTTGATATCAATGCATTCACGAGCAATGTTACAGAAACAGAAAACGCTAACATTTCTGTGGCTATTATTTTTATATCAAACAAGTGTTGTTTTACTATAGCGTAAGCAGCAAATCCTAGAAGAAAAAGTGTAGAATAATCTCCTATCCAATAAAAACGCACTATATCAAATGCCACAGGCAAAGTTATATTAAATATAATATTCGCTACATAAAATATAAAAATCCCAATTATAAAATATTGGAGTTTTAATTTTAAATAATAAGGAGCTTGGAAATATCCCTTAAACAAAATATATAAAGTAGCAAAAACTAAAAAAGATATTATTCCTAAAAAGAACAACATTCCTGAACCATAATTAATTGCCATATATTGCCCAACAAATCTTATGCTTGAAACAATTAAACTAGTAAATCCTGTTATAAAAGCTGCTAATATTCCAAAAAATAAAACAAATTTATTTAAAATTTTATATTTTTCTTCTTTTTTAAGAATATAAATTACTAAAAAATAAAGCGAAATAAAAAATAAAGGCGTTACAAACCATGAGATCTTAAGAAGCATTAAAGCTAAATCAGGTTTTTCTTTGCCAGTTAATCTAGGAATATAAGCAAAATCAACCCAAAGGAGCATGAAAATCACCATTAACGGCATAATTCTATTTACCTTTCCTTTAGGATTACTTTTATACACTAAAACGCCTATTAAAATAGCTAATATATTAATTGCAATTATAAAAAATTGGTTTAATGTAAAAAATGTCATAATATAATTGCTTTAGCAAACAAAATTAAGATTAACCAAAAAAAAGATTCACTGCTTCCTAAAATATATCCATAATAATTTTGTTTTTCTGCTAAATTATAACTATAAAAATTAAAAGGTATAGTCAAAAGAAGAAACAACATTTGAATTGGAAATACATCAAAAATAAAAATAGCTATAAATAAAATTAAAGTTGTGATAGATGCACTCAATATTCTTAAAAAAATAAAAGTTTTTTCTCTACCAATTAAAACAGGTATTGTTAATAATCCAAGAGATTTATCTCCTTCCACATCTTTACAGTCTAATAAAATTTGCATTAAAACTACCTTTAAAAAAACGAAACATATTAAGATCGCTAAAGAAAGTGAAGATAAAAAATCAAGCTGATAAGAATTATAAATAACTGGTGCAATTACGATTATCGCAAAAAACGTTGCAACATAAAAATTTTTAAATGCGATTATTTTTTCGGTTATATTCTTAAAATAATAAGGGTAAAGCAAACCAAAAAAAAGTAATATCAAAGAAAAAATTAAAAAATTCAAATTACCAAAAATAATAATCAAAAGCACCAAAAATAAAATTGAAAAAATAATAATCTTTGGCATTATTTGAATATACTTTCTAAAGTGTTTCGTCCTTTCGGGATTACTTGCCGCATCTATTTTAATTCCTTGCAATCTATCGTTTATATAAATTGGATAAAAAATCAAATACAGCAATAAAAAAATCTCCCAATGAATTTTAATATTTAATACAAAACTTGATATATAAGCAATCGCAATAACTCCTAAACATTGCAAGTGTCCACCATAAATAAATTCATTCCATATGATCTTTATAATTTTATTAACTTTCTTAGTAAGCATATTTTATTTCCTATATCCACTTCCAAAAAAAAACCATCCCGCTCCCCGACGGTTTCATACTCATCCACCCATTTC
>JBHPIX010000019.1:0-17796 GCA_042568285.1 Patescibacteria group bacterium
TAATTTCTTTCGCCTTTACTATTTCATTAACCAATTTACCTGATACGCCATGTTTGCTGGAGAGGACTTCTTGTCCTATATCAATCCCCTGCTTAAATTGTTTTACAATTTTTCCAGCTTCTAACTTAGTAATTTTTAATGATTGATTCTTAATTATAACTTCATACTTTTTTGCGCAACCAAATTTAGGATGCGTCATTTTAAACGCAAAATCTCCATCATTAGTAAGTAAGACAAGTCCTCTGCTATCTTTATCCAGTCTTCCAACAATAAACAACCGCTTAACCAAATTTGATAAACCAACCAATTCAAATATATTTTTTTCACCCTTAAATTTTCTATTAGTGCAAGTATATCCAACTGGCTTATTTAATTTAATATAATTTTTTTCAGAACCTCCCCCTACCTCCCCGCAAACTTCAACCGTATCTCCATCATCAACTTTTATCCCAAGCCCAACTTGTTTGCCATTAATTTTAACCTTACCTTGTTTTATAAGTTCGCCAGCTTGTCGTCTGGAACAATAGCCAGCTGATGAAATAAATTTTTGTAAATTAATTTTCATACATACTTCTATCATCTCATTTTTTAAATTTAGTGTCAACAAAAAAAGGGAAAGAAACTTTTCATTTCTTTCCCCGAATATATTTTAATTCATTTTAATTCCCCTGCAATATATACCAATCCTGCGCGATAATTTCAGCAGATACTCCATTTGCTTTCTGCTCCTTAAAATATCTTTCAAACTGTGTGCTTGGCTCTGGTAAAACATTCATCAACACCTGTTTAATTTTTAATCTATCAGTTGTTCTAACTGCTAAAAGCGAATCTAACTGTTCACTGCTCGCGTTTTTATTATATAAATTTTGACAAATTTCATTCGCGATAGGCGCCACATAATTTCTGTAAGCTATCTCCGCCTGTTCTTTCGCTACTCTTTCTAATGTCCCCTTTTCATAATATCCTCTTAATCCAAAATCTCCATGAATATATTCCACAATTGGACTTTCTAAATTGGATGGTATTAACCAACCATATCTCTGCATTTCTCTCCATCTCGCGTTCATTCCCATCCTATCAGTTATATTAACTTTCCTATTAGTAATTTTATCCCGATATCTAAACAACGGTATATCTTCAAGAGGTATTCCAAATTCAGCTAAAAAATTATCTACATCAGCTATCTGATGACCTGTTCCAGCTTCTACTACTGTTAATAGATTAACATATCCACCAGCTGCCCAGCTATATGTTCTCTGATAATATATATTTCTTAAAATTAATACTTGCGAACTGTCTGATTTAGATATATATGTAATTTCTGTATTTTCATTCGGCGCATCCCCGCCTATTCCATATTGGACTATTTGTATTTGTCCATTTATCAGTTTGAATTCTGCTATTCCAGACGATGCATTGTAATAATAGATTTCTATATTTCCATTTTCAGTAAATACTGTTCCTTTCTCAAAATCTTGTCTATCATAAACTTTGTAATTGCTTCCATCAATTTCGTGACAGATTGGCATTTGATATGGGTTATTTAACGGAACTCCCAGATTATCAAACCCTGACAATTCAAAATATTTATTTTTAAACTTTTGGCTTAAAACAAATTTTAGCGTCTCTCCTTCAGCATACATATTAAAAACTGCAGTTGGAATTTCTAAAATGTCATTATCGCTAAATCCGTAAGATGTAAAAACATCCCAATTATCAAAGTGTCTCCATTGTCCATTAACGAATATATATACTCGCGAATTGCAGTCTAGTTTGGCTATAAGATATTCAGCAACGACAGTTCTTTTAACAGGAAAATCTTTTGTAATTTCACCATACTGGTCAGCTGGATATTCTATAACATCATCAAAATCAGGGTTTCCCATCGCGTAAAATAGAGCTTCTGTTTTTATCCACCAAAGCTGATCTTTGGATACATAGTACACTTTTGGGCTGTTTGTGAATTTGATGTAGGTGGAGTTAAAAGGTTTTACAGAAACTTTACCTATATAATCATTAGCATTATGATATCCATAATTACTAGGATTATTTGGCGTATAACCCCAATATAAACCATCACCAGAAGGATTGTGGGTGACAGGACTATCTTTCATTTCAAAATGAAGATGAACACCACCACCATTCTCAATCCAATATGCAATTCTTCCATATCCAGAGCCCCCCATTAGTCCTATTTTTTCTCCTTTTGTTACTATTTTTCCTACATAAAGATTTGTCTCAATTGAGGCAAGATGAGCATATAAACTATAAATGCTTTCGCCGTTAATCAGTTCATGCTCAATAATAACATTATTACCCATGCCATGATCCCTCGTATGCATATATTCTATCCAGACAACTTTTCCAAAATTACAAGCGATAATGTCATGTGAACCATTATTCCTATAATCTATTCCTACATGGTAACTTTTACCATTAAAACAAGTTTTAAGACCATACTTACAACAATCATTTTGAGCTGTAAAAGCGGGATGTCCAAACACATATTCATTATTAGCAAAAACAAAACTGGAAATTATATTCATATGTTAACAACAAAATCAAAAATTAAGATTTTATTAACAGCAGGTATTATAGGATGTTTTTTGTTTATTGGATTTAAAATGGTCTTAGCCGCAGTATGGACAGAGCCAGTTGGTTCGCCTCCTACTAATAATATTGAAGCGCCGCTATATAAACAGGTGGCTCCGCAGGAAGGACCTATTAATCTGAAAGAAGAAGCGACGGTTGACAGTGGAAAGATTGAAGCAAATGAAATTTGTATATGTACTGATGATTATTGCACCGGACTAGATGAATGCGTAAGTGATTGGGGAGAGGTAACAGGGGGCGGAGTATGGACACAATCGGGCAGTGATATTTACTATAATGGAGGAGATGTTGGGATAGGGACAATATCGCCCGCGCAGCAGTTATCTTTAACAAAGTCAATGGCGCTGGTAAATACCACAGCAAGCGATTTAGGAGTGATTTATAAGGGAGCTGACAGGTTTATCCACAACTTTCAGCATCCGACAGGGGACACTGAGATACCTGTTGGCCGTAATACCTTTGTGGGCGTGAATGCTGGGAACTTTACAATGGGAAGCACAGCGACGGGACCTTGGCATGGTTCACACAACACCGCGATAGGGATGTCAGCCCTCTACTCCAACACTAGTGGCTATTACAACACTGCGATAGGGGCATACGCCCTCTACTCCAACACTACGGGATATACAAACACCGCTTTGGGGGCAAACGCCCTTCACTACAACACTACGGGAAAAAGAAACGTCGCGATAGGGAAATACGCTGGCAAACATATTGCCGACGGAAGCACGCCAATGCAAATTTCAAATACTTCGCTGTTTTTGGGAGAGGAGACCAAAGCGCTTGCCGATGGCGATTCCAATGAAATAGTTATCGGTTATAACGCTATAGGATTAGGAAGCAATACTGTTGTATTAGGAAATGACAGTATTATAAAAACAATGTTGAAAGGCAAGGTCGCTATTGGCACTGAGAATCCTAATAGAATGCTACATCTTTATAAGGATTCTGGAGATAACGCTGAAATAGATATCCAAAGCGTGGCTGGGGCAAATAACCATTGGGCTATTTATCAGGACAGGACAAGTGAAGATTTAAGATTTTGGCATTTTGACTCAGATGATGTTTTAACAATAACAAATGAGGGAAACGTAACATCAAGTGGAACGATTTGCGATTCAGTTGGATGCATAGGAGCTGGAGGAGGAGGGAAATGGTCGGATGGTGTTGCGGCAGGAGATATTTTCTATAATGGAGGAGATGTTGGAATAGGCACAAATGATCCAGAGTTTAAACTTAGCATGGACAATGATGGAGGAATACTTGCTAAGGGGATTTATAATAGTGGAAAAACTTTAACTACCTCGGGAAGCGGAGTAAGGCTTATCTGGTATCCGCGAAAGGGAGCTTTTAGAGCGGGAAGAGCTAGCCTCTCTGGATGGGATGATGCGAATATTGGCGCCTATTCAGTGGCGATGGGGCAAAATCCCGTTGCCAGTGGTGTCTCCTCAATAGCGATGGGTTTTGGCGCTAGTGCAAGTGGTATAGGAGCAATAGCGTTTGGGGGTTCTTCAGCCACTGGTATGTGGGCAACTGCAATCGGGAATGCGACTGTTGCCAGTGGCGCTTCCGCAACGACGTTAGGGAGTGGTAATCTTGCCAGCGGTATGAACTCAACGGCGATGGGATTTGGTACTGTTGCCGGCGCCGGGTCATTCTCAACGGCGATGGGGAACCAAACTACTGCCAGTGGCAATTACTCAATGGCAACAGGTAAGGATACTACTGCCAGTGGCGAAAATTCAACGGCAATGGGATATGACACTACTGCCAGTAGTAAATATTCAACTGCAATGGGAGCAGAAACTACTGCTACTGCTTGGTACTCAACAGCGATGGGGTATAATACTACTGCTAATGGCTGGGCATCAATGGCAATGGGAGATAGCGCTACTGCTAACGCTGATCAATCAACAGCAATTGGACTTTCTAAATTGGATGGTATTAACCAACCATATCTCTGCATTTCTCTCCATCTCGCGTTCATTCCCATCCTATCAGTTATATTAACTTTCCTATTAGTAATTTTATCCCGATATCTAAACAACGGTATATCTTCAAGAGGTATTCCAAATTCAGCTAAAAAATTATCTACATCAGCTATCTGATGACCTGTTCCAGCTTCTACTACTGTTAATAGATTAACATATCCACCAGCTGCCCAGCTATATGTTCTCTGATAATATATATTTCTTAAAATTAATACTTGCGAACTGTCTGATTTAGATATATATGTAATTTCTGTATTTTCATTCGGCGCATCCCCGCCTATTCCATATTGGACTATTTGTATTTGTCCATTTATCAGTTTGAATTCTGCTATTCCAGACGATGCATTGTAATAATAGATTTCTATATTTCCATTTTCAGTAAATACTGTTCCTTTCTCAAAATCTTGTCTATCATAAACTTTGTAATTGCTTCCATCAATTTCGTGACAGATTGGCATTTGATATGGGTTATTTAACGGAACTCCCAGATTATCAAACCCTGACAATTCAAAATATTTATTTTTAAACTTTTGGCTTAAAACAAATTTTAGCGTCTCTCCTTCAGCATACATATTAAAAACTGCAGTTGGAATTTCTAAAATGTCATTATCGCTAAATCCGTAAGATGTAAAAACATCCCAATTATCAAAGTGTCTCCATTGTCCATTAACGAATATATATACTCGCGAATTGCAGTCTAGTTTGGCTATAAGATATTCAGCAACGACAGTTCTTTTAACAGGAAAATCTTTTGTAATTTCACCATACTGGTCAGCTGGATATTCTATAACATCATCAAAATCAGGGTTTCCCATCGCGTAAAATAGAGCTTCTGTTTTTATCCACCAAAGCTGATCTTTGGATACATAGTACACTTTTGGGCTGTTTGTGAATTTGATGTAGGTGGAGTTAAAAGGTTTTACAGAAACTTTACCTATATAATCATTAGCATTATGATATCCATAATTACTAGGATTATTTGGCGTATAACCCCAATATAAACCATCACCAGAAGGATTGTGGGTGACAGGACTATCTTTCATTTCAAAATGAAGATGAACACCACCACCATTCTCAATCCAATATGCAATTCTTCCATATCCAGAGCCCCCCATTAGTCCTATTTTTTCTCCTTTTGTTACTATTTTTCCTACATAAAGATTTGTCTCAATTGAGGCAAGATGAGCATATAAACTATAAATGCTTTCGCCGTTAATCAGTTCATGCTCAATAATAACATTATTACCCATGCCATGATCCCTCGTATGCATATATTCTATCCAGACAACTTTTCCAAAATTACAAGCGATAATGTCATGTGAACCATTATTCCTATAATCTATTCCTACATGGTAACTTTTACCATTAAAACAAGTTTTAAGACCATACTTACAACAATCATTTTGAGCTGTAAAAGCGGGATGTCCAAACACATATTCATTATTAGCAAAAACAAAACTGGAAATTATAAACAACATACAAATCTGTGCAACAATAACTAATAAAAACTTCTTTTTCATAATAAAACACCTCTTTCAGTTAAATATTATCTGTAAAATTATTTGTCAATGAACATTAAAACTAAAGAACTATAAAAGAACGATTTTTATTTCCCCTCCTTTCTTTGTTTTTGTTTTTAGAGCAAAATTACTCTATAAACGACACAATATGCATTATGTCGTTAAGGAATAATTTTAGTCTATAAATTTAAAACTATCTAAAATTCCTTCTTCCATTCGTCCCCCTGTTGTTATTTCATACATAAATTTATTATGTAAAAAGAAAATTCTTATTGTTCCAAATTCTGAAGTTTCTATTCTAATTGCTTCCTCTCCATCAATTGTTAAATCATCAATAGTTAACGTAACTAATTCATAAAATTTAATTTTTTGTTCTTTTAATTCTTCAAAGGTTACATTATTAATATTTTTTTTAATCTCTATGGATTCTGCACTTTCTGTAATGCCAACATTAAAAGAAATCATATTAACATTTGATTTAGGAAAAAATAGACTCCACCCCTCAGGATACATCAACTCAAACCCATACTCCTCATTCCGATAAGTTTTCCAGTCTGAAGTATCAATTTCATCCGTCCCAACAACCTCCTCCGTCCCATTCGCAGTTTCCACAACAACATCGCCAGAATCCTCAACTTTCCCACACCCTGAAAAAGCCATTAAACAAACAGCTATTAAAACTAAAAATATTAAATTTCTAAGTTTTATATTTCTCATATTTTTATATATTATCATAAAAGAAAAAATATTGCAAATAAAATTTTCTATAACCTATGATAACCTATGAAGGGCTTGACAGATAAAATTAACTAATATATACTAAATTTATAAATAAAATGTCTAAGACAACCCTATGTTAAATGAAATAAAGAAAAAATTACAAAATATGCCTAAATTATTAACAATAGGGCAAGTTTCTGAAATTTTCAGTATTCACCAAGATACATTGCGAAATTGGGAAAAAAACGGAATTTTAGTTCCCTTGCGAATTGGCAAACGACAAGATCGCAAATATAGACCGCAAGATATTGAAAGAATTATAGAAAAAATGGGCTCTAAACTTACATTACCGCAATTAGAACAATTTTTATGGCGAAGCGCCGATATTCTAAGAGGTAAAATAGATAGCTCAGATTACAAAAAATATATCTTTGGACTTTTATTTTACAAACGAATTAACGATGTCTGGGGCGAAGAATATGATCAAGTGATGGAAGAATATAATGATAAAGAATTAGCTAAAGCAGATTACAACCATAGATTTCAGGTTCCTGAAGATTGCCGATGGGAAGCAATAACTGAACAAGCAGAAAATATCGGACAAAAATTAAATACTATTTTTGATAAATTAACAAATGCTAATAGCCCTAAATTAGACAAAATTTTTGATGATTTGGATTTTGCCAATAAAGACAAATTTCCAAATGAAACAATTCAAAAATTAATCAATCATTTTTCTCAATATAACTTTGGAAGCAATTACATTAGCTCTGACTTGCTTGGCGATTCTTATGAATATTTAATAAAACAATTCGCCGCGGATGCTGGTAAAAAAGGCGGTGAGTTTTACACGCCTCGCGAAGTTGAAAGAGTTATTGTGAATATTTTAAAACCGCACCAAAAAGATCATATTTGCGACCCAACTGTCGGAAGTGGTGGCTTTTTATTAGAAAGTTATCATTATTTAAAGAAAAAATCCGGAGAAAAAATCGCAAAAACACTTTATCTATATGGACAAGAAATAAATATTGGAACTTTTGCCATCACAAAAATCAATATGTTCTTGCATGGACTTGATAGCGCTGATATAAGGCGAGGCGACACCCTTGTAAATCCTCAATTTTTAAATAACGATGGCAGTTTGAAAACTTTTGATATTGTTGTGGCAAATTTTCCATACTCAATTAAAGAATGGGAATATGAATTATTTAAAACAAATAAATATGGACGGCTTGAAGGATATGAGATGCCTCCGCAAAAAAATGCTGATTACGGTTTTATTTTACACATTATAAAATCAATGAATAGTAATGGAAGAGCAGGCATTGTTTGTCCTCACGGAGTTTTATTTAAGAGCGGAGCAGAAGGAGAAATTAGAAAACAACTAATAAAAAATAATTTAATTGACGCGGTTATCGCTATGCCCTCAAAACTTTTTTATGGCACTGGTATTTCAGCGGCGATTTTAATTTTAAATAGAAATAAGCCAGATTATAAAAAAAATAAAATATTGATAATTGACGGAGAAAAAGATTATTTAGAAGGTAAAAATCAAAATATATTACGGCAAAAAGACATTGATAAAATTGTTAAGGCGTATGATGACTATACGGATGTGGATAAATACGCTAAAGTAATTGATATAAAAGAAATTGAAGAAAACGAATTTAACTTAAATGTCCGAAGATATATTGATTCAAGCGAAGAGGAAGAAAAAATTGATGTAAAACAAGTTTTAGCAGAACTTGAAAATTTGGAAAAAGAAAAAACGGAGATTGATCAAAAAGTAAAACATTATTTAAGAGAATTAAAATATTAACACTTATTTTAAAACAATATGGACAAACAAAATCAAAACAAATCAATTATTCTTTTTGAAAATTTTCCAGTAAGAAGAAAATGGGTTGAAAAAGAAAAAAAATGGTATTTTGCTATTGTGGATGTGGTCGGCATATTAGCGGAAAGCAAAGATCCTACTGGATACATAAAAGATATGCGTCGCCGTGATGAGGAATTCTCTAAAGGGTGGGGGCAAATTGCCACCCCCCTTATAATTGACACTAAAGGCGGTCCGCAAAAAATAAACTGTGCTAATGTTGAGGGTATTTTTAGAATTATTCAGTCAATCCCCTCTAAAAAAGCAGAACCTTTTAAGCTATGGCTGGCTAAGGTAGGCTATGAACGATTACAAGAAACCGCTAATCCTGAATTAGCTATAAATAGGGCAAGGAAAAACTGGAGAAAAATGGGAGCGCCAGAAAAATGGATTGAACAAAGAATGCGCGGACAGGAAATAAGAAATAAATTAACAGATTATTGGGATGAAAGCGGAGTTAAAAAAGGAGTTGAATACGCAAAATTAACAGACATCATTCATCAAGAATGGAGCGAGCTCACTACTCGCCAACATAAAGATTTAAAAAAATTAGATAAAGAAAATTTGCGCGACGCTATGACAGAAGCCGAATTAGTTTTTACCGCTTTAGCTGAACTTTCAACTACTCGTATCGCTAAAAAAGATCAATCAAAAGGATATAATGAAAACGCGGTTTCCGCTAAACGAGGCGGTGGTATTGCTAAAAGCGCGCGACAGCAGTTAGAAGAAGCTACTGGCGAAAAAATAGTAAGTGATGAAAATTATTTGGCGGTGAGGGGGGAGAGTAAAAGACTAAAAAATTAATTAATATTAAAAAAACTATGCAAATTGAATTTACAAAAGAACAATTTAAAGAAATGCTATTGGCAACCGCAGTTTATTCATTTATTTTTGGAGGAGTCGCCGATAGCAAAGGAGAAGATTTTAAGAAATATGGAAAATTAGAAAATTATTTATTATCAATCGCTAAAAAAAACAATTTGAATGATTTGTATGAAGATTGCGAAGGAAGTCTATTGCCCGCTGACGATATTTGCCACGAAGTTGAAGAAACAATTGAAGAATATACAGAAGATGAATTTTGGGAAAATTTAGTTACACGTTTAGGCAAGAGAGATTTTTGGCGTTCGTTAAGCGAAGAAGAAAAAGAAGAAATTAAAAAAGACGATTGGCTACCAGAAAAAGTGCGCGAATTTTATGATAAATATTGGGAAGAAGTTGAAAATTATGATATTGATCGGTTGGAGGTTAAAGAATAAAAATGTAACGCGTTCATTCCTCCCCTTTGAGGGAATGGTTAGAGCCTGCCCTGAGCTTGCCGAAGGGGTGGGGTTAAAATTTTATATGAAATAAAAATATGGAAAACTTAGAAAATTTAAAATTAATTTATAAAGAAATAATTGATGCCAGAAAACAACAACTAAAAGATACGGAGAAATTGAAAAAAGGGTTGATGCGGGAATTATTAACTAAAGGCATTGGACACAAGAAGTTTAAGATGACTAAATTGGGGGAGATCCCAGAGGAGTGGGGAAAAGTGCCATTTATTGATTGTATTGATACCGATTCTTTAAAAAAATTAAAAGGCATAAAAAAGAGTGATTATAAAACAAAGGGATTATATCCTGTTTTTGACCAAGGACAGAAATTTATTAGCGGATATACTGATAACGAGAGTTATGTAAATAAAAACTATCCCGCTATTTTATTTGGTGATCATACAAGAATCGTAAAATTTATTGACCAGCCATTCGTGGTTGGCGCTGATGGGACAAAAGTTTTTCAATGTAAAGATAATGTTGACGCTAAATTTCTATATTATTCATTATTAGATATAGATATTCCAAACACAGGATATAATAGACATTTTAAATGGGTAAAAGAAGCTAAAATTTTACTCCCTCCACTTCCCCAACAAAAACAAATAGCCAAAATTTTATCAGAAGTTGATAATAAAATAAATATTAATAAACAAATTAAAAACAAACTCACCACGCTTAAAAAAGGTCTTATGTCAGATCTTTTGAGCGGGAGGGTGAGAGTTTGAATCTATGGAGAATAGCTGGTTTTATTTTTTTAGCGCTGAATTACAAGCTGCCGCTGCATTAGCCGCTTTATTTAGTGTTTTTGTGGTTTTTAAAATTGACAAATTAAATGGCAGCATTAATTCCACCAAAGAGTTGATATTAAAAGTTTTTATTAGTATAAAAAATAATGAGAACACGCCAGGAGCCGAGGATAGAGATAATAAAAAATTTTGTGATAAATATAATATACATAAAGATGCATATACTTTTGAAAAATATACAGATGAACATATTTTTAAAATGTATAAAGAATTTTGGAATAATAGGAGTAATTTTTCAGGAGTAAAAGCCCAATTGGGCAATAATTTATTAACGGAAGAAAGTGTTGAGGTGTTTGGCAATTTTATGAAAACTAAAAGAATAATTATTCATCGCTTGTGTTGTAATTTTATTTGTTTTTCTTTAATTATCATTTTATCTTCACTTTTTTTAATATTACCGAGAGAATGGCGTTTAGTAAATTTTATTTATATAATGCTTGCATTTATTATAATCACGATTGGATATAGTTTCTTTTCAATTTATTCAGTTATTAAATCATAAATTGTTTTGTAGATGAAACCATTTTGCCGACCCCTGTAAAATGATAAAAATGCCTAAAAATGCGGAAATATAAAGACAAAAAACAATACAGATGGCAAGGTTATGATTATTCGCGAGAAGGTTTTTATTTTGTTACAATTTGTACAAAAAATCGGGAATTTTATTTTGGCGATATCGTAGGAACGCAAGATTTTGCGTTCATACAATCACAGCCATTCCCACAATTACAGGCGACAAAAATTGGTAAAATCGCCGAAGAATGTTGGCGAGAAATTCCAGATCATTTTCCATTTGTGACATTAGATGAATTTGTTATAATGCCAAATCATATTCACGGGATAATTATTATTGATGATAATGCGAAAACGCAAAATGTGGGAACGCAAAATGTGGGAACGCAAAATCTTGCGTTCCTACGAGAATACAAAAACCAATTTGGACCACAATCAAAAAATTTATCATCTATCATCAGGGGATTTAAAATCGGTGTTACAAAATATGCTAATAATAATTTAAAATTCGCATGGCAACCTCGTTTTCATGATCGCATAATTAGGAATGATAATGAATTAAATAAAATCAGACAATATATCATAAATAATCCATTAAAATGGGAATTAGACCGAAATAATCCAGAAAAATTATTTATGTAACAATATATGAAATTCAACGAGAAATACACGGTAGAAAATTATATAATTGAATATTTAAGCGGGGTTAATCCTAGCGGGTTTGGTGGTGGCGGGGTTAAATCACAAAGAAACACCTCCCTGTCCCTCCTCAAGGAGGGAACTATGAGAAAAAGTCCAGCAGATTCCCACCTCGGTTACGAATATATTCCGCCGAAGGAGTTTGCGAAACTAAGAGAATTTGAAAATGAATATATTATAACTTCTCATCTGGCGGAAGCTATTAAACGAATAAATGATATTGATGATGATGTGATAATTCAAACCGTTATTCGGGAGATAAAAAAACTTGATACGAATGAGGGATTTTTAAACGCGGTGAGGAATGGGGTTGATTTGATTGATGTGGCTACTAAGAAAACGATAAATTATCAGATAGTTGATTGGGCGGAATTGGGAGCTCCCACCCCCTCTGTATCTCCCCCTCTGGCAGGGGGAGAACATAATCGCTTTGTTATTACAAATCAATTTTATTTTGAAGGAAATAGCGAGAATATTCGCCCAGATATTTTAATATTTCTAAATGGATTGCCAATCGTGGACATTGAAGCAAAAAGCCCTACGGCAGGAAATGGGATTAATTATGAAAACGGTATTGACCAAATTAAAAGATATGAAAAAAATGCAAGGAGATTATTTCTGCCTAATTGCTTTAATATCTCTACTGACGGATTAAAAACATTTTATGGAGCGACTTATTCCGAGAAGCAATATTTTTTTGAATGGAAAGAGGAAAAACCATATCCCAACGAGGAAAAAGCTCTAGAAATTACACTTGACGCGCTTTTAGATAAAACTAATTTATTAGACATTATTAAAAATTTTATCTTATTTGAAAAAAATACAGATTCAGAAAATTGCCTGATTAAAAAAATATGCCGATATCAACAAATGCGCGCGTCTAATAAGATCGTTGCGAGAGTTAAAAATGGAGAAACAAAACGAGGTCTTATTTGGCATACTCAAGGTAGTGGTAAAAGTTTAACAATGTTTTTTACCGCTTGGAAACTTCGTTTTATGAAAAAACTAAAAAACCCAAAGGTGTTTATTTTAGTTGATAGACAAGATTTAGACGAACAGATTACTGATACATTTTTAAGTTGTGGCGGTAAAAATATTATAAAAATAACATCTAAAAGAGATTTAGCTAAAAAAATTGTCAATGATGAGAGAGGTATTTTTATTTCTACTATTCAAAAATTTAATGATCTTCCAAAAGGTATTGAAAATAAAAATGAAAATTTAATTATTTTATGCGATGAAGGACATAGAAGCAATGAGGGATTTGCATCTATCAACCTGCGCGCCAGTATGAAAAACGCTTTTTTCTTTGGGTTCACTGGCACTCCGATTGATAAAAAAACTTTAAACACACATCACAATTTCGGAGAGCAAGGTGAAAGATATTTGGATTATTATTCAATTCAACAAGCCATAGATGACGGAGCAACTCTTCCTGTAACTTACGAAGCAAGGCTATCTAAGTTCTTTATTGATGAAAAACAACTTGATAAACAATTTGATGAATTGACAAAAAATCTAGAAGAAAATCAAAAAGAAGAACTCACTAAAAAATATGGCAAAAAAGAGGCCATTGTAAAACTTGAAAAACGGATGAGAGCTGTTATTCAGGATATTGTTGAACATTATAAGCTATATGTCCTGCCTAATGGCTTTAAAGCGCAAATTGTTTGTTTAAATCGCGAAGCAACTGCAAGATATAAAGAAATGTTAGACGAGTTTGTTCCTAAAGAATGGTCAGCTGTTATATATTCCCCTGGCGATCCTAACAGCGATAGTGATGATTTAAAAAAATATAATACAAATAAAGCAAAGCGAGATAAAATTATAGCTAAATTTAAAAATCCAAAAAGTTCATTAAAATTTTTGTTAGTGTGCGATATGCTTTTAACAGGTTTTGACGCGCCGATTGAGCAAGTGATGTATTTAGATAAACCTCTTAGAGATCATAATTTATTACAAGCAATAGCCCGAACTAATAGACTATATAAAAACAAGGGCTGTGGAAAAATAATTGATTATTATGGCATCACAAAAAATTTATATAATGCTTTAAATTTTGACGAGACAGTTGTTGAATCCGCAATGATAAATTTTGACAGGATAAAAGATGAATTTACAAAAATATTAGATGAGATCATGGATATATTTGTAGGTGGCAACATTGAAGATCCATCAATTAACAATTTAAGACGCTGTTTGAAAATTTTCATTGACAATGAAGACAAACAACAATATTTTTCAGATAAATACGCGAGACTAAAATTATTATTTGAAATATTATCACCAGATCCATTCTTAAAAGAACATTTAAGAAAATTTGAATGGGTTACAAGTTTTTATTTAGCGTTTGTTAAAGAATTTAAAAGCGAAGAAAATGACTTAAATTTGTTTGATGAATATGGGGAAAAGGTCAAAAATTTAATTCAAGAAAAAATTGATTACGAGGGGATCACAAAAAACTTTAGAGAACTGAGAGTCAACGATCTTTATGTAATGGAAAAATTAAATAAAATGGAAGATGAAGAGAAGGCATTAAATCTAGAAAAAATGTTAAAACAAGAAATTTCAATAAATATTGACACTAACCCTGCGTTTAAAAAATTTAGCGAGCGATTAGTAGCTATAAAAAAACAATTTGAACAAAATCAAATTGATTTATCAGAACGGATTAAAAAATATTATGAACTTTTGAATAACGTAAAAAACAAAAATGATGAAGCTAAAAAACTAGACTATAATTTAAAAGAATATGGGTTATATAACATTTCTAAAGAATTTTTAAATGATAAAGATGGCGGAAGTATAGTTAGAGATAAAAAATCAATCCACGAATTTATTAAAAAAATGGCTAAAAAAGTTGATGATATTTTAGATGAAGGATGGCAGGAATCATCAAAACGAGATGAATTTTTGAAAAATATAAAAAAAACTATACAGGAGCTTATTTTAAAAGATTATGCTTATTCTATTAAAGTTAATAATTTTCATAAATACTTAAATCGTTTAGTTGATATAGTTATTAAAAAATTTTAAAATATGAAAAAACAAACATATTCAGATAATCGACGAGGAATTAAGCTTCATAATAAAAAAATTAACTATATATTAAAAATAAGTAAAAAAGCTAAACGAATGAGATTAGCTATTTATTGTGATGGCAGTTTCATCGTCACAAAGCCTAATAGTCTAAACGAAAATATTGTTGAAAAATTTATAATTCAAAAATCTAATTGGATTTTATCAAAATTAGAATATTTTAAACAATTTACCATAACAGTTTTTCAAAATGATACTAAAAAATATTTAAAACACAAGGCTGTGGCTTTGGATTGTATAGAAAAAAAAATAAAACATTTTAATAAAACATATAATTTTAAATTCAATAAGATTATTATTAAAAATCAAAAAACTCGCTGGGGTAGCTGTTCAAAAAAAGGTAATCTAAATTTTAACTATAAAATACTATTCTTGCCAAAACAAATTTCCGATTATATTATTGTCCATGAATTATGCCACTTAAAAGAATTTAATCATTCACATAAATTTTGGAATTTAGTCGCAAAAACTGTTCCTGATTATTCAATTATTCAAAAAAACCTAAAAATCAACAAGTTATAGTATTTTCCCAAAAAATTTGTTATACTAATAATATAAAAGTCTATATTTTAATATAGATTAAAATATAGATTAATTTATCCGCCTTGGGTGGAAATATATATTTCTTTATGAGAAGAAAATTAAAAAATAAAAATACACGTAAAATTTTTAAAAGCGGGAGCAGTTATGCTATTACTTTGCCTATTGAAATTGTCCGCGAGCTAAAATGGAAGGAAAAACAAAAAATTGTTGTTAAGAAAAAAGGCAAAGGCATTTCTATTATTGATTGGGAGTAAGGCTTTAGAAAACTGATTATGAATTCGCACTAAACCTCCCCCTAACCCCCTCCTCAAAGGAGGGGGACAATGAGACAAATGACTTTATGGACTTTATGGACTTTACAGACTAAAGCTATGTATAATCAAATAACAGCTAATAAAAGAAAATCATTTTTTCTAATTGTCATTTTTGTGATAGTAGTAATCGCGCTTGGCTGGTTTTTCGGTAATCTTCTGGGTTATAGCTATTGGGGATTAGTAATTGCTCTAATAATATCATGGATAATGGTTTTATTTAGCTACTATAAAGGAGATAAAGTGGCGCTATCAACAGCAAACGCAAAGGAGATAAAAAAAAACGATAATCCTTATGTATACCGTTTGATAGAAAATTTATCTATTACAGCTGGGATACCAATGCCTAAAACATATATCATTCCTGATAACGCGCTTAATGCCTTTGCAACTGGCAGAGATCCTGAACACGCTTCAATTGCTTTAACGCAAGGAATTATTGACAATTTAGATAAACCTGAACTAGAAGCTGTAATCGCGCATGAACTTTCGCATATAAAAAATTATGATATTAGAATAATGACATTAGTTATCGTTTTAGTAGGAACTCTAGCGCTATTAGCTAATTTCTTTATAAGAAGTCAGTTTTGGGGATTTGGCAGGAGACGCAGTAATGACAATAATGGTGGTGGCTTAGGCATAATATTACTTATTGTAGGTATTATATTAGCTATTTTATCGCCAATCATAGCTAAACTTATTCAACTAGCCATATCTAGAAAAAGAGAATTTTTGGCAGACGCATCCGGCGCATTATTAACAAGGTATCCGCAAGGATTAGCAAGCGCGCTTGAAAAAATTTCTCAATACAAACAACCTTTAAAACATGCTAACAGCGCTACCGCTCATTTATATATTGCAAATCCATTTAATGGCGCAAAAAAATTTATGTCTAAAATGTTCTCTACTCATCCTCCTATTACAGAAAGGATCATTGCTTTAAGAAAGATGGAAAGAAATCTATAAATTTAAAAAAATTTAAATTATAAGCAATCAATACTATATGTCATCCTGCGCTTGACGCGGGATCCAGAAATAGATCCCGCGTCAAGCGCGGGATGACAAAAAAATAAAAACATAACTAATACTATAAATATGAACACAATCAAACACACCCTCTCCACAATCCCTGACCTTTTTAAAAAAACTTTTGTTTTCTTTAAACAAAACGCAAAAAACCTCCTGCTAATAACTTCTATTGCCTTAATTCCAATGATTATTTCTCAAATGTTAATAAGAAAATTAACCGTATATTCTTTATCAATCTATAATCAAACCGTAATAATCTGGACTGCTGTTGGTGTCTTTATATTATTAATTTTTATTTTTATATTATCTATTGCGATCCCAATTGCTTTAATAGATTTCTTAAACAAAAAAAGTTTGGGCATAGATTCAAATATTAAATTAAATTATTACGCTAATAAAAAATATTTTTTTCAATATTTCTATGTCGCAATTCTCTTAATGATTTTTATTAAAGGAGCTGGCTTAATTTTATTAAGCATATCAGATATAATAAAATCTTCATTATTTAAAGTCTTTTCTTCAAAAATCATATTGTTGATATTCTTTACCGTTATTTTACTAATCATACTAATTGCTTTATGTTACATAATTATTAGTTTTATGTTTTCCTTTTATATTCTTATATGTGAGAATATAAAAGGATTGCAAGCATTAAAAAAAAGTATAAACATAAGCAAACATTATTGGCCGCAAATTTTTATTAGATTTGCGATATTTCTTATAATGGCATCTCTAATAAATGAATTTTTTATAC